>PWVN01000225.1 GCA_003561835.1 Syntrophomonadaceae bacterium | reverse complement strand
TGTGCGCGAATCATCAATCTGCGCAAACGCCTCTCGCACCAGGCCGAGTAACCCCGGTGCCGACAGCGCTTTACGGAGCTTCGGTAAGGGGGTAGTGAAGTCGGGTTTAAAAAACTGACGAAGTGTGGGCATGAGTCACTCCAAAAGCAGTTGGTTTCCCAGAGTCTATCGGACAGTAAATCTATCAGATAGTTAACATGAGAACGGGAATTGCTGATTTAACGCCCATTTCCTGAAAAAAGTTTTTGCGCACTTAGCTCCGGGACAGACCTTGAAAGAACACACTCCGGAGCATGAAACCCTTTGTAATTATGGCATCATTCAGCCCATATCGGCCTAAAAACTGTCCGCAGTATTGATGGCTTATCCCCCCAAAAAAATTCGCCGCGCGCTACGCGCTCGGTAAAGGGTAAAAGCATAAAGCAAAAAGGGTTATAACGACCTGGAGATACGAAACCCCTGTACGCCGTTACGGGAAGCGGGTGGGGTCCAGTTACGGTAGGCAGAACGCAACCAGTCAGGGTAGTTGAGCCACGAGCCGCCCCGAACCACACGCAACCCCGATTCATTGGCATCGGCACAGCGTTGTTCCGTTCCTCCGTAGTCGGCATCAAAAACCGAACACGTCCATTCCCAGACATTGCCTAACATATCGTACAAGCCCCAAGGGTTAGGCTGGAAACGACCCACCGGAGCCGTGAAAAAATAACCGTCATTGCACTCATGCCGACTAGTCCAGCGTATATTCCGATTCGGGCTACGGGTTTGATCGGCACCATTAGCGTACCGGCACGCTTGATTTGGGTTGTTGCCCCAATAACGCGCTGTCGTCGTACCCGCTCGTGCTGCGTATTCCCATTCCGCTTCCGTAGGCAGGCGATAGGTTTGACCACTTTCACGGTTCAACCAGTCGATATAGGCCACAGCGTCGTTCCAACTCACACACACCACCGGGTGGTCATCGCTCTGGTTAAAGCCAGGATTGCGCCAGTTGCGCCCCTCTCGCCATGCCCACCACTCACCCCCTGCTTGAGTTTCACTCCAGGCATAACAACCCGATTCACCCACATTACGCTCGGCCTCAGTCCGATAACCCGTATCCTCCACAAAGCGCCGGAACTCTCCCACCGTGACCGCATGTTTGGCCAGATAAAAATCAGCGACGCTGACACGGTGTTGGCGTTCGTTATCCCGACGTCCCGATTCACCGGCCGGACTGCCCATCGTGAAGGTTCCGCCACGGATAAACACCATCTGCGGTCCCGGACTGCCGTCGGCTAACCGATCCTGGGTGACACGGACATCGTACGGGAGGAGTACATAAGCCATGACCCCGCTGATCAACACAATCAGACCGATTAACGACCATTGCTTCAGCGCCGCCTCCCGCCGGGCTTGTCGGGCCGTCCGCTCGCGTTCCCGGCCAGCTCGGGTGTCCTGCTCGGCGGCGGCGGCGAACAGTGGCATCAACAGCAAGGCGGCCACATCCGCGCTTTCGGGTGAACCTAGCTCCCGAAACCAGGCGCAGGCGTGGGCATCGGCGGTACTGGCCTGGAACGCCCGGTCGCGAAGTCCCTCGATCACCCGGTTGCCCGGAGTCGCAGCCGCCAGCAACAAAGTCAGACGGGCCGAGTCCCTGGCCAAGGACGGCGGAGGGGTGGACACTTCGCTGCCCACCCGTCGGCGTAGTTGTTTGTACTCCTCCACCACCTTCCGCCAGCGCTGATCAATGCCCATCAACGGGGCACCCTGTTTAGCAGCCTGCTGTACAATCTGATCTTCGTACAAGGTGCGCAGTAGCGCCCCGGCATGCTCGTCGGTCGGTGCCCGGTCGGCCAGCTTCGCCAGCTCCACTCCAGTCAGCGGTATGCCCCGAAAGGTGAACGGTGCTGCTGGATCAAGCGCGTGGATCACGTGCAAGAGTTGGGCATCGAACGTAAGCAGGTCGATTCGGGCCAACTCAGCGGCCGTTTCCCGGTCGCCGAGTTCATGCCGGAGCCAATCCATCAACTTCTGCGCACCACCACGCCACCAGTCCGCCGCTTCCTCCCAGTTGTCCGCCAACGCCGCCGCCAGCGCTGGTTTCGTCTGGTACGTCCGACCCAGAAAACGGATCCCCCCAGAGGTCGGGGTCTGCTCCTCGACGACCACCAGACTCGGATCATGCGGGTTCGCGAGCCAGCGGTTGATTTCATCCTTGCCCCAGCGCTGTTGCGGATCACGCCGCAGCAGCCCGCGACACAACCGGCACCACGCCGGGTCGGTCACGCCCGTGACCAGTTCGTCAGAGTTCCGGGTCGCCAGCAGGTTGACAATGGTCATGTTGTTGCAACTCTGGAACGGATGCCGTCCCGCGAGCAGCTCCACCATTATCATACCGAGCGACCACCAGTCCCATTTGGTAGTGTGCAGTACGGACCTGCGCTTGACCGCCCCGTCCCCGTCAACCTCCGATACTTGGGCAAAGGCTTCGGGCGGGGTATAGGCGAATGTCGCGCCCAGAAATTTAGGGGCACGAACTGAGCCGTCCGTGTCAGCCACTATGCCAAAATCGGCCAGCACCAGATCCAGAGGCGCATCAGCCTGTACCAGCACGTTGCCCGGCTTCAGGTCGTTATGATCGATACTGAGCGCGTGTATATGCGCCAACACTTCCGTCAGTTCGATCAGAATTTCGCGTACCCGTGCCTCCGCCAGCCGAGGACCTTCGCGATCCATGAGGTCGGCAAGACTGCCACGTGCAAGGTAGGCTTGCACTTCGTAATAGCAGCCGTCGGAGTATCCATGTTCAATCAGTTCGACGACGTGTTCAGGCGCGGCGCGGTACACCCGCTCCAACACCTCCGCCTTGGCGGCGAAAGCCGCGTCGGCATACAGCTTGACGACATACCGCACCCCGCCGACGTCTTCGACCAGTAGCACGGTCGCCTGTCCCCCGCCGGGCAGCATCTTGATTACCCGGTAGCGACCTTCCAGCACCTCGGGTAAGGTCATATCAGTACCTCCTTTGTCCCGCAACGCTCGTCGTGCCTTGCGCCACACCGTGCCTGAACTGCATTTTCATCCCCGCCTCGAGCCGTGTAGGTGGTAACCGGTCAGTTGACCCCGTTTTTCTACGCATCTTCGTACCCTCCTCGATTATCACCGTGATCCTCTTGTGCCATTTATCCGGATCTGTAAGTTTCTATTACCGGAGTTTATTCTATTTTTGATAAAGTTTGGTAGTATATGTGCTCTTGCAAGCCTTTGCAGTGCGCCAGGCGTTAACCTCATTTAGGCGGTAAGCTTGCGGAAAATGCGTATGAGTGGCTGAATACCTATTGTGCCGACCCTAATTATTAACCCGGCAGTAAAGTAGATAAGTTATCATTGGGTCATGAGATAAGATGCCCGGTCGCTTCCTGCGGTGGTCCAAGAAGAGAAACGTAAACAGGCCATGTGCATGTGGAAAACCAAGCGCTACACCCACAAAGAGATCGCTGAGCAGGTGGGTGTCCACTATCTGACCGTCGGTCGCTGGATTCGAGCCTACCAAACCGATGGGATCAAAGCCTTGAAGGCTTGCGAATTGCATGGGCGTCCAGTTGGCTGGGGACGGTTGTCGAGCGCCGATCAGCAAGAGCGGATTCAGCGCCTTTTGATTGACAAGACGCCCGATCAATTCAAACGGTGCGATGCCCTGTGGACTCGGGAAGCTGTACAACAACTGATGGCTCAAGAAACCGGCGTCAAAGTCGCTATCT
>PWVN01000183.1 GCA_003561835.1 Syntrophomonadaceae bacterium | reverse complement strand
CTACATGGGAATAGTGCTCATACTTTTTTTATTTGGCTCCCTCTTTCTCTCTTTTCATCTGTCCCTGCAGGTCAAATTGGCTTCACCGGAGTTGATGTCCATCGTCAAGTACAACCTGGTGATGTTCCCTGTCATTATGGCAGCCAATATCACCCTGGGGTTGGGGTTTGCCAAAGGCCACAGCCTGTTAAAGAACCTTTCATCCCTGGTGGCTGCCCAGGCCTTCGTCTATTACATTTTCATCGTCCTTTTCTCCGTCATTTTATTGAAGGACGATATTTCCTACCCCAAAACGATACTGGGGTTTGCCCTCATCGTTTTGGGGATATTCATCATCAGAAGTTAAACCGGGGGAGGCGGGAAGGTGACCTATTATGAGTACGGCCAAAAAGAAATTGCTTATCTCAAGAGCCGGGACCCAAAGTTGGGGAAAGCCATAGATCGGATCGGCTTCCTCCGGCGCCCGGTCACTGCCGACCCTTTCGCTGCCCTGTTATCCTGCATTGTGAGCCAACAAATTTCCAAAAAAGCGGCGGAAACCGTCCAGGGAAGGTTGGAGGCCCTGGTCAAAGGTATCAACCCCAAGAGTATCGCCTCATGCAGTCTGGCCGCCATTCAGGGCTGTGGGATGTCAGGAAGAAAAGCCTCCTATATCAAGGAAATTGCTGATGCAGCCCTCTCCGGGTCCCTGGATTTTTGGCGGTTAAAGGAACTCCCTGACGAGGAGGTCATAAACAGCTTGATCCAACTACCCGGAATCGGAATCTGGACGGCAGAGATGCTCCTCATCTTTTCCTTTTGCCGGCCGGATGTGGTCAGCTTCAGGGATTTGGCTATCCGCAGGGGCATGATGAGGCTCTATGGCCTGCGGGAATTGAAGCGCCGGGAATTTGACTGCTACCGGGAAGGCTATTCACCCTACGGTTCCGTTGCCTCCCTTTATCTCTGGTCCCTTTCCGTGGAATAGCGGGAAACAGTGGGCACAAAATGGAGTAGTCAAAATAATCCGAAAAATTTTTTTGTTCCATGAAGGATTTTTACTAATCGCGTAGAAGAATATTCATGCCGACAAGAGAATAGGGAGAAACCCAAAGGAACTGAACAAAGTATTGGTAAGTGGAGGCTGTGATCCTCTGTTACTCGATATGGACGCTTTGTTTCAGAGGGGAGTCGAATGCGTAACCGGCCACTAAAGGCCGGTTTTTGTTTTGCCTTCGGCACAGCCTTCCAAAAACACGGAGAGAGGAGGTGAAAAAACATGTTATTCGTTGCCCTGATGAAAATTCGGGGAGGTACCGAGGAGGAGCGGGTTTCCCGTCGGATGCAGTGGGAGTATCCGGAAGGAATGCGCCTGGTGGCCGAGTACTGGCTGCAAACCTCTGACCCCAATGTGATCACCGTCTCTGAGTGCGATCACATCGCCCCCTTTATGCAGGCCATCGCCGCATGGAATGATGTCTACGATATTCGAGTCTTTCCCGCTGTAACTGGAGAAGAGGGAATGGAACTTGTCAAGCAGATGATGGGCTGACATCAGCAAGAACCGGCAAAAGGGCAAAGGCTGCCTTTATACTGGCGGCCTTTGTTTTTTGATGCAC
This sequence comes from Syntrophomonadaceae bacterium, assembly GCA_003561835.1. Lineage (GTDB taxonomy): Bacteria > Bacillota > Dethiobacteria > PWVN01 > PWVN01 > PWVN01. The sequence continues at coordinate 2,145 of PWVN01000183.1, read as the reverse complement.
GGGTTAGATTGTTCCCCGTTCCCGATCCACAAAACGGAAGATCCGTCCCTTATTGTCACGCCGGCACAATCATAGTAAGATTAGAGCACCGGGTACGGCGGGGCAATGAGAGGGCTGCCGTCGGGCTTTGGGGGACCTGATTTCATGGATTGGAAGGGGAATGCGATGCTTACCGCGGAACTGAAGGGCAGGATTGATAAGTTGTTTGCCGATTTTGACAGGCCGGAAACCCCCGGCCTCGCCCTGGGGGTCTTTCTCGAGGGTGAGCTGTTCTACGCCCGGGGCTACGGAATCGCCAACCTGGAATATGACATACCCGTAACAGAGAAAACCGTCTTTCACGTGGCCTCCATGGCCAAGCAGTTTACCGCCATGAGCATCGCCCTGCTGGAGGAGCAGGGGCTGGTGGGCCTTGAGGATGACATCCGCACCTACTTCCCCGAACTGCCCTCCTACCCCTGGCCGGTTACCCTGGGTCACCTGGTCTACATGACCAACGGCCTTTACGATATCTACAACCTGGCCAATTTTTCAGCAGGGATCAGGGAGAATGACCACTTTACCGTGGACCAGGCCTGGGAATATGTCAAAGCCTGCGACTGGCTGATGTTCAAACCGGGGAAGAAGTGGTGTTACGGAAATACGGGGTATTTCCTCCTGGCCCAGCTGGTGGAGCGGGTAACGGGCCAAAACTTAAGTGAGTTTGCGGACAAAAACATTTTCGCGCCCCTCAAGATGAACCAGACCTTCTTCCGGGATGACTCCACCGGGATTATCAAGAACCGGGCCGAGAGCTACTCGGATTATGACCATGTGCATTACAATACCGCAAAAAAACCCTGGACCACCCGGGGTCACAAGATTTTAATCAACGCAGACCAGATGGAGATCCCCGGGGCAGGCCAGCTGTGGACCACCGTGGAGGACCTGTTCCTGTGGGACCAAAACTTCTATGCCAACAAACTGGGCCGGGGTTCCATGGAGCTGATACAAAAGGTCACCTCCCCGGGGAAGTTGGAGGACGGGACTCCCGCACCCTATGCCTACGGCCTCTTTGTGGGGCAAAAAGACGGGTATGACTACCAATGCCACGGCGGCTTTGACAACGGCTGGAGCAGTTTTATGCACAGAATTCCGGAAAAGCGCTGCACCGTCGCCTGCCTGGCCAACCATACAAACTCCTTCTGGCCCCTGGAGGTCTGGAGCGATTCCTACTCTTTGCCCGAGCAGGTCATGGAGATTGTCCTGGACGATTTCAGGATTTCCTCCCGGCCGTCTTCCGACAAAGATAAAAAAGATTCTGCGCCGGCAGGGGACTTCGCCGGGGTTCTGGGCCGCTACCAGGACCCCTCCGACTCATGGCTCCTCCAGATCGAGGCCCGGGAGGGCAGGGCAACAGCCGATCTGGGCTACGGCAGGGTGCTGGAACTCATCCAGGTCAAGGAAGCCGAATATCAAAGTGCCGACTCAGAGGTAACTTTTACCTTTGAAAACGGAAAAGACTGCCCTCGCCTGATCATGAGGGAAAAGCACCGCCGGAAGGTGTTTCACAGGTTTCTCGGCCCCCTGGGAAGGGAAAAGCTCTCGGAATACCAGGGAGAATACCGCTGCGAAGCCATCCGAACCTCCTATAACATCTCGGCCCAAGGGCACGGGCTCCTGACTCGGAACCAAAACAGGCGCCACAACGCCCTGGACTTTTTCTGGTCCCCCACAATCCGGGACACCTTCCTGGCCGAGTACCCCCCCTACTGCCCCTTTTACTGCATTGCCTTCAACAGGGATGAGGCGGGACGGGTTATCTCCTTCGTTTTCCGCGATGACGAGGAGAGAGGGCGAGAGAATCTTCTGTTCAAGAAGGTTTAAGATAAGATAAGGGAAAGGAGCAGAGGCGTATGAATTTATCCGGGCGGCCTCTACGATAACCCCCACGGGGCGGCCAACTCCATATTTCTCCCGGCGGTTACGGCCTACAACGCCCAGGCTGATCCCGAAAAACACGCCCGGGCGGCCGCCGCTTGCGGGCTTCCCTTGGCCGGCCTCACCGATGAGGAGGCTTCCGCAGATAAAATTGCCCGGGAAATATTGAGATAGATACTGAGATAGATGCTCTGAATGATACAGGAAGAATAAAAAGGCCGTTAG
>PWVN01000179.1 GCA_003561835.1 Syntrophomonadaceae bacterium | reverse complement strand
CCCCCGCCGTTAAAATTCTTCGGACAGGGATCCCCCACTTGAGGCTGATAAAGCGGACAGCTTGCCCCTTGGAAGCCCGGATGGGCAGCAGATCCAGCAGGCGCTGGTGGGAATAGATGACCTGGGCCCTGAGGTTGGCCTTGCGCAGCCTCCGCCTCAATTCCCGGATGCCGGGGAAGAGTTCCGGGTCCACAAAAAAGCTGACTTTGAAGTCCCGCTGCTCCTCCTGCGGCTGCAGCCGGACCCCCGGCATCTGCTCCACCACCCGGCGGAGCTCTTCCGGCTGCCAGTGGAAGTCGATGTGCCGCCGCCAGCTGTGATCCATGGTCAGGGGCCTGCCGTAGTGAATCTCGCTGCCCACGGAGGTGATGAGGATATCGGGAGGGGGGACCTGCCATTTTTCCAGGACGGCCAGGGTGCTTTCCAGGTGGCGCCCCGTGGCCACACCGAAGCCCATGCCCACAGGAGGGGAAGCCTGGTGCAGCAGTTCCAGGATTTCTTTGAGCCCCTCCTCATCCCCCAGGAGGGTGTTGTCGATGTCGCTGATGAGGAGGCGGTCCAGGGTGGGCAGCTGGCTCCTCACCCGCTTGTCGGGACGGGAGAAGATCTTCTCCTTAAGAACTTTTTCTGCCGCCTCCAGGTATTTTTTCACGTGGCCCTCCCAGGTGTAATGCTCCCTGGCTCCCTTGAGGCCCTGCCTGGACCAGGCCTGCCAGCGCTTCCCGTCGGAGAGGGCTTTAAGGAGGGCACCCCCCATGGCCTTGGAGTCGAGGGGATCCACCAACAATCCGTTTTGGCAATTCTCCAAAATCTCCTGAGGGCCCCCGTTTTCCGTGGCCACCACCGGCAGGCCGCTGGCGGCAGCCTCGATGATGGTTAAACCGAAGGGTTCCGTCAGGGCGGGGTTGGCAAAGACCCCCCGGCTTTTGGCCGCCAGGCGGTATATTTCCGGGACCTCTTCCGGCCGGTGGTGTTTGGGATAGGCCGCCGAACCGTAGAGGTCGTAGCGGTCGATCTGCATCAGCAGGGACGTTAAAACCCGCCGCGACCCCTTGTCCATTTCCACGATATCCTCGCGGTTCCCCGCCACCACCACCAGGTTGGCCAGGTCCCGCAGTTCTTTATTTTCCGCATAGGCCTGGACCAGGCCGGCGATATTTTTCCGTTCATCGGCCCGGGACAGGGCCAGGATCATGGGTTTTTTCGGATCCTGTAAAAAACGGGCCAGCTCAGCCTGGAAAGGGAATTCCTCTCCCCGGGCGGGAGGATGAAAGCGGTTCAGGTCCGTTCCCGGGGGCAGGACGGCCATGCTCTCTGGCCGGTAGTTGTCATACAGGGAATACTGTTCATCCACCTCCTGCCGGGTGCTGGTGACCACCAGGGCAGCGGAATCCAGGGTGATTTCCTCCGCCTCGATGCGCTGGCCGATATTGTAGCGGGCCTCAATCCTCTCTTCCGGCATCCCTTTGGCCGCCAGCTGCTGTTTCTTGATCCGGCCCAGGGAATGGCCCGTGTGAATCAAGGGCACCCCCAGCAGGTTGGCCAGCCGGGCCCCCACAAAACCGGCATCGGCATAATGGCTGTGAATCCAGTCCGGGAGCCTCTGCATCTTCCGCAGGTGGCGCAGGGTCATGTCGGCGAAATTTTCCAGATGGGGCCAGAGGACCTCTTTCCGCAGGTAGCGCCGGGGGCCGCAGGGAATGCGTATGATATAGGCGCCGGGGGCCACCTCCTCTTCCAGTTTTCCGTAGGAGTCATCAACCCGGGAATCCAGGACCTGCCGGGTCAGCAGGTCCACCCGCTCCACCCGGGGGTTTTGGGCCAGGGCTTTCAATAATTCCACCACATAGGTGGTCTGGCCGCCCGTATCGGCATCCCTGCCCAGTTCCAGGTTTTCTCCCCGAATCAGGCCGTGGATGCTGATGAGCATCAAGTACAGTCCGCTGCCTTCTTCCTTTTTCATATCGCCCACCTCCTGCGGTAATGTTCGTAAGGGCCCGGGTTCCGCCGGATGGCTCCCCGTTGGCCCACGATCCGGGATGCGAATTCCAGGGACCGCTCAAGGGTCACCCGAAAGTCCCATCCCAGGCTCAGGCCCAGGATGCACACGGCACTGAAGGCATCTCCCGCGCCCACCGTGTCCACCACTTCCGGTACCGGGGCGGCCGGCCGGCGGGTACATCCTGCCGCCTGCAGGAAGAAGGCTCCCCGGGAACCCAGGGTGACGATGAGCACGGCCAGGCTCATTTCCTTGAGCAGGACTGCTGCCTTCTCCTCCCCCTTCTCCCCCCCGCTGTTGAATCCCGAGAGGAGGTCCAGCTCCTCTTCGTTCATCTTAACCCAGCGGGAAGCCTTGATAAGGCCGTCAACCCGCTGTTTTTCCCACCAGGGCGGCCGGAGGTTCACATCCATGAAAACAGGAAGCCGCAGCCCGGCTGCCAGGCCCTCCAGGGCAGCCCGGGATGTGGGGCAGCGGGCTGCCAGGGTCCCCTGGTACAGCAGGGACAATTCCTCCCCCCTGGCAGCCTTTAGGGCTTCCCCGGCCCGAATAAAGTCATAGGCCTGCTCCGGGAGAATTTCATAGCGGGGTTCATCCTCTTCCAGGTAAACCTGGACAGCCCCGGTGGGGTAGCGGGGATCCTGCTGCATTCCCCGGGTATCCATGCCCCAGGACTTCATCTCCTCCAGCACCCTTTCCCCCAGCTCATCCCGCCCGATGCGGCTGATGAATAGGGGATTTTGGCCAAATCCCTGAAGGTGCCAGGCCACATTGAAGGGGGCGCCTCCCAGGACCGGGCCCTCCCCGGCAAAACGGTCGAATAAGACCTCCCCGAAAACCAGAGGGCGTCCTGTCAGCCCCGCTGCTGCTTGACTGTGCAATTTCCTGCCTCCCATGCCTGAATTGATCTCTACAGGTATTTTCTTCTACACCGGGCCGCATAATCCCTGCCATAATAATATCCCCTGGCAAATTGAGGAAACACCCTGGCCCTTTAAAAATATATGGCGGCAGTTTATAATAGATACAGCTTATTTAGGGGGGATTGGGGTTGAAAGCTTTTGCTGCCAGGAACATCCACATCTTTTCCGGACTGGGTTTTGCCCTCATCTTCGGTTTTTCCTTCTTCTTCACGGCAGAAGCCATTACCCGCATGGACCCCTTCCATTTTCTGAGCTACCGCTTTGCCCTGGCCGCCCTGGTGCTGGCTGCCCTCAAAGCCTTGAGAATCGTCTCCTTTCCCCTGGACAGGGGTTTTCTCAACCGGGATGTGCTCCTGCTGGTGCTGCTGCAGCCCGTCCTCTACTTTGCCGCCGAAACCAAGGGGATCATGCTGACCTCCTCTTCCGAGGCGGGCCTGATGATCGCCCTGATCCCCATCTTTGTGACCCTCTTCAGCGGTGTCTTCCTGAAAGAACCTCCGCGGGCCCTGCAGGTTCCCTTCATCCTCCTCTCCGTTTCGGGAGTGGCCCTGATCGTGGCCATGCAGGGAAAAGTCGATTTGACAGCCAATTATTTGGGGAGTTTTCTCCTTCTCACTGCCGTGGCCTCCGCCGCCGCCTACAATCTCCTGACCCGGAAGCTGATGGGCCGCTATTCCCCCCTGACCCTGACCTTTTACATGATGGCTGGAGGTGCCCTGACCTTTACCGCCGCAGCCCTGATCCGGCTCCTCCTGGAGGGAAGGATTGCCGGCTATTTTTTGCCCCTGGCGGACGGCCGGGTCCTTTCCTCCCTCCTGTACCTGGG
>PWVN01000144.1 GCA_003561835.1 Syntrophomonadaceae bacterium | reverse complement strand
TAAATAATGACCAAAAATAACAGTGAGGTGAAATATTGCATGAAAATATCCCGTAGGAATTTCTTAAAATTATCGGGACTGGCAGCTCTCACCGGTACTCTGGCCGCCAAACTTGGCTGTGCACCGGAAGAGCCAACGCCAACGGATCCCGATGACCCTACGCCAGTTATTGATGATCCAGAAGAGTTAAGAGTCCAGTACGCTGATACAGTCATCCAGATATGCTCCTTCTGTGGAGTGGGATGCGGCGTGCTGTGTTATGTAGAAAATGGTGAGATTATTGCTACCGAAGGAGACCCGGACCATCCTATTAGCGAAGGAACCCTTTGCAGCAAAGGTTCCGCCCTTTTCAACCAGTATTATATCTATGAAAATGGCGAAGCTACTATGAATCCCCAGAGGATGACTAAAGTTCTCTACCGGGCACCAAGGGCCACGGATTGGGAAGAAATTGACTGGGACACCGCTATTTCCGAAATCGCCAGGAAGACAAAAGACGTACGCGATGAATATTTCATAGAGACAAATGACAATGGTGAAGTTGCCAACCGCTGTGAAGCCCTGGCCTGGGTAGGCAGCGCCATGTGTAACAATGAAGAGAACTATCTTTATAGAAAGTTCGTTGCTGCCATGGGTATAGTTAACAACGATCACTGTGCCCGTCTCTGACACTCTTCCACTGTCCAAGGTTTGGGCAATTCATTTGGAAGAGGAGTCATGACCAATCACTGGATTGATTACCAGCATTCTGACGTAATCATGAATATTGGTGGAAACACCGCCGAGAACCACCCCATTTCCATGAAGTGGATCCAAAAGTGTATGGATAATGGTGGTAAGCTAATTGTGGTAGACCCCAGGTTTACCCGGACGGCAGCCCTGGCTGATGTATATGCTCCCATTCGCCCGGGAACCAACACTGCTTTCCTTTCCGGATTAATTAACTATGCCATCCAAAATAACTTGTATCATGAAGAGTATGTAAAGCATTACACCAATGCTGCCAGCCTCATCGATTCGGACTTTGGCTACAGCGACGGTCTCTTTACCGGCGCTCAGGATGCCCCGGAACTGGGAGATGGACAGATGTCCTATAACACTGCCTCCTGGGCTTACCAGAGGGATGACGAGGGCAATATCATTAAGGATATGAGCTTAGAAGATCCCAACTGTGTATGGCAGCTCTTTAAAGAGCATTATTCCCGTTATGATGTCAGTACTGTCAGCCAGATTACCGGCTGTCCTGAAGACAAGTTCGAAGAAGTAGCCGAGCTTTTCTGCAGCACCGGTGCTCCCGATAAAGCTGGAAACATTTCTTATGCCATGGGTATGACCCAGTTTACCCACGGTTCCCAGAACGTCCGCAGTTGTGCTATTCTGCAGCTAGTCTTAGGTAATGTAGGTAGAGCTGGTGGTGGCGTGAACGCCCAGCGGGGTCAGTCCAACGTGCAGGGAGCCTGTGACATGGGTCAGCTTTTCCACATTGTGACCGGTTACATGCCCATGCCCCGGGATGGTCAGCGCCTGGCAGATTATAACGATGCTACCCCTCCCAGCGGGTACTGGACCAACCGGCCCAAGTTCCTGGTAAGCATGTTGAAGGCTTTCTGGGGTGATAATGCTACAGCAGATAACGATTTCTGTTTCGATTATTTGCCCCGGCTGGATAAAAACCGCTCCTCGGTGGCCTACTACTATTACATGGGTCAAGGGGAAATCAAGGGTCTTTTCTGTTTCGCCGATAACCCCGTGGTAGGTGGAGCCAATACCTCCAGGAAGCGTAAAGCTCAGGCAGAACTGGACTGGCTGGTTTGTGCCGATATTTATGAAAATGAAACAGCTGCTTTCTGGAAAGCTCCCGATATGAATCCTGCCGAAATTGATACGGAAGTGTACCTGCTACCTGCAGCCCTCCACTTTGAAAAGGAAGGCACCGTCACCAACTCCGGTCGCTGGATCCAGTGGAGAAACATTGCCCAGGAACCTGCCGGGGATTCAAAGCCTGACTACTGGATTGTAAATAAACTTTTCAGGGCTATCCAGGATCTGTACGAGGAAGAAGGAGGAACCTACCCCGAGCCCATCCTGGAGATGGACTGGGATTACGGCGACGATGACGTCGATATAGAAAAGATCTGCAAGGAAATCAATGGTTACGATGTTAATACCGGCGAACTTTTGTGAAGCTTCGGTCTCCTGGAGGATGACGGCTCCACTGTCTCCGGCAGCTGGATTTACACCGGCTTCTATGCCGATGAAGCCAATCCTGCCGCTAAAGCAAGGGAGACAGAAACAGAAGGTCTGGGCATGCACCATGATTTCTCCTGGTCCTGGCCCCTCAACAGGCGTATTGTTTACAACCGCTGTGCCGCCGATCCTCAAGGTAACCCCTGGGATCCTGACAAGGTAGTGTTTGAGTGGGACGGTAACGAGTGGATCACCAACGATGTACCTGACTTTAATGCGAATATTCCACCTGAAGAAAGTGGAGATGCTCCCTTTATTATGACACCGGAACTCCAGTCCAGACTTTTTGCCGGTGAGTTTGGCAGCATGGTTGACGGGCCTTTCCCTGAGCACTATGAGCCCTGGGAAAGCGTAGTAGACAACCAGATGTCAAATATACAGTTTAACCCCGTATGCAAGGTATGGTATCCCGAAGACCGGGGAGACAGGGCAAACTATCCTTATATTGCTACCACCTATCGCCTGGTGGAACACTACCAGACGGCAATCATGACCAGGAATATCCCCTGGTTGGTGGAGGCAATGCCGGAAATGTTCTGTGAAATCAGTCCCTCCCTGGCGGCTGAAATTGGGGTAGAAAATGGTGACACGGTGGAGATAGAGACTCAGAGAAGTACCATTGAGTGTAAAGTTGCAGTCACACCTCGGGTGAAGCCCTTGATGATTAACGGTGAGGAAAAGGAAATTGTAGGAATGCCCTGGCACTGGGGCTTTATGGGCCTTTCCAGCGGAGCCTCCGCCAATGACCTGACCCCAACCATCGGTTGTGCCAACACAACCATACCCGAGTACAAATCGTTTATTTGTGATATAAGGAGGGCAGGATAATGGCTAAAAAAGTTAAATTAGTTGATGTTTCAAAATGTATTGCCTGTAAAGGATGCCAGACAGCCTGCAAAAACTGGAACCAATTATCAGCTGTAGAAACGGAGTTTGTAGGATCCTATGAGAATCCTGCTGACTTTTCAGTTGATACCTGGTGCCGTGTCAAGTTCAATGAACATGAAGTTGGTGACAGTATACATTGGTATTTTTCTAAATACCAGTGTATGCACTGCACTGATGCAGCCTGCATTGCAGTCTGTCCTGTGAATTCCCTTGTTAAAACAGAAATGGAAACTGTTAAAAATATTTATGAGGAGTGTATTGCCTGTGGCGCCTGTGTAGGGGCCTGTCCCTTTGATGTTCCCCGGGTAGGCGATGTGATGATGAAGTGTACCCAGTGTTTTGACCGCATCGGCCACGGTATGACACCTGCCTGTGCCAAGACCTGTCCCACGGGTGCAGTATCCTTCGGAGATCTTGATGATAAGATTGCTGAAGCAGAAGCCAGGTTACCTGTACTGCAGGATAAGGGTTTTGCCAATGCCCAGATTTATGGTAAAGATGAACTGGGCGGCCTGGGAGTAATTTATGTATTACCCGATGATCCCGAGAAGTGTGGATTGCCTGCTGAGCCTGAAATCAGTGCTACCACCTACTTCTGGAACATTGCCCTTAAGCCTGTTAAGACCCTG
>PWVN01000028.1 GCA_003561835.1 Syntrophomonadaceae bacterium | reverse complement strand
GAATCGAGGGGGGAGGATGCCGCGAACCCACTGGGGAACAGCCCGGCAAACCTGCCGCAGCCCTGATCAGGGAAGGGTCTCCTCCGTCAGGGCCGACCGGATCAACTCCGCCAGGGCGGGGGGGATGCCCCGGACCCGGGCCAGTTCCTTCGGGGATGCCTCCCTCATGGCTTTCAGGCTCTTGAAGTGCTTCAAAAGGGCCTTCTTCTTTTGCGGCCCGATGCCGGGGATCCCATCCAGGACGGACAGGCGGGCTTCCCGGTTCCGAAGATGCCGGTGGTAGGCGAGGGCAAAGCGGTGGGATTCGTCCCGCACCTGCTGCAGGAGGCGCAGGGCCGGGGAGGTGGCGGGAAGCTTTAGGGGACCCCCTCCGTCCCCCCGGAAGATGACCTCCTCTTCTTTGGCCAGGGAGATGAAGGGAAGGGATACCTCCGCCGCTTTCAGAGCCTCCCGGGCTGCCCCCAGCTGGCCCTTCCCTCCGTCGATGAGGAGAAGGTCCGGGTCCTGGGCCTTGCCGGACCCCCGGCGAAAGCGCCGCACCAGGACTTCCCGCATGCAGGCATAATCGTCGGGGCCCTGGACCGATCTGATCTTGTAGCGGCGGTACTGGTCCTTGTCCGGTTCCCCGCCGCTGAAAACCACCCGGGAGGCCACCTGGCTGCCCCCCTGCAGGTTGGAAATATCGTATCCCTCGATGCGCTGGGGTGGTCCTTCCAGGCCCAGGAGGCGAGCCAGTTCCTCCAGGCCCTTTTGGGCCAATTCCTCCCTCTGGGAGGTATTGGCCTCCTGCTGCTTCAGATACAGGTGGGCGTTTTTGAGGGCCATGTCCACCAGACCTCTGAGCTTGCCCCGCCGGGGAGTGCGCAGGTAAACCCTGCCCCCTTTGAGGCTTTTGAGCCAATCCTCCAGCAACAGCCTGTCGCCGGCCTCCGCCGACAGCAGCACCTCCCGGGGGATGTGGGAGGCAGGGCTGTAAAACTGCTGGATGAAGGAGCGCATGACTTCGGAATCCTTTGCCTGAGCAGTGTTTTTTAAAAAGAACTGTTCCTTGCCCACCAGCTTCCCTTCCCGCAGGAAAAAGGCCTGAACCAGGGAGAGGTTCCCGGCCGCCTCACCCCGGGCCAGGGCCAGGACATCCCGGTCAATCCTATCCTCCGTCACCACTTTTTGCTGCTGCAGGAGGTCTTCCAGGCTTCGCAAGCGGTCCCTCCAGAGGGCCGCTCTTTCGAAGTCCAGGGAAGCCGCTGCCCCCTCCATCTTTTCTTTAAGCTCCCGGGCCAGGGAACCCTGTCTCCCCTCCAGAAATAGGAGAACCTGCCGGACCAGCAGGTGATATTCCTCCGGGTCCACCTCTCCCCGGCAGGGGGCCAGGCAGCGGTTGATCTCGAAGTTCAAGCAGGGGCGGCCTTTGGCCCGGCCGGGGGTTAACTCCTGGCGGCAGGTCCGCAGGGGAAATATTTTTTGCAGCAGATCCAGGGTGGCCCGCACCGCCCCGGAACTGGTATAGGGTCCGAAATAGCGGCTGCTGTCCTTGACCACTTCCCGCTCCAGAAAAATGCGGGGGTAGGGCTCCTGGACTGTCACCTTGATGTGAGGGTACTGCTTGTCATCCTTGAAGAGGATGTTGTAGCGGGGGCGGTATTCCTTGATGAGAGTGCTCTCCAGGATGAGGGCTTCCATCTCGGAATCCGTCACCAGGTAGTCCACATCTGCCACCTGGGACACCATCTTCTGGGTCTTCAGGTCCAGGCTGCCCCCCTTCTGGAAATAGGAGCGGACCCGGTGGCGCAGGGAGAGGGCCTTCCCCACGTAGAGGACCTGGCCCCTGTTCCCCTTCATCAGGTAGACCCCGGGGGAGGCGGGAAGTTCCTGCAGTTTTTCTTCCAGGGTGCTGCGGGGGTGTTCCATGGTGACCCTGCTCCTTCATTTTAAGTCTATTGTAAGGAAGTGATAATGGGGATGACGACAGTTGACACCTCATCCATGCACAACGGGTTGAAGGGAAGGATAAATGACTCCCTCGCTGCCAGGGCTGCCCCGAACTAAAGGTTCATATAGATGAGCATCCCTATGATGACGATCAGGACAGGAATCAGGTAGATTGCCCGCGTTAACTTCCTCCCCGGGCTTTCTTGATCGCCGTGCTCTACTTTGATGCCTCTTACCCATTGACCCTTCTCAAGGGTGCCGTCAGGATGGGTCAGGCTTCCTTCTCCCTGTGGTTGGTCGTTTTTCCACTAGCCTTCAAAAATCTTCCCGTCGGGAAAAACCATTTTGCCCCAGCCATGCCTTTTGCCGTACCTGTATTCTCCCTCATACCTTCGCCCGTCGGGGAAAGACAATTCCAGGTCCTGCCCGTGGGGTATGCCTCCCTCAAAACTGCCGGATAATTCCCGTCCATCCGGGAACGTAAGGATGCCCCTGCCATGGGCTGCACCCCTTTGCAAATCTCCAACATACCTGGAACCATCGGCCAGTACCAGGGTACCTTTCCCCTCACCGGTTCCTCCTTCCAATTTGGCACCCTTTTTTTTGAAAAACATTTTATTCCCCCTATATTCTTCGGATTTCATTTCAATCCATTTTCTTGTTTGGATAGAGTTCTATGGATAGTCTTATGGGTAAGGAAAATTTTCCATATTACTCATTTTATGTGCCTCTTGTTGAGTAAGTTTACTTTTAGGCCTGACCCCGAAGGACTTTGGCGAGGAAGGCGCCGGTGTGGGATCCAGGGTTCTGGGCCACTTCCTCGGGGGTGCCCAGGGCCAGGAGGCGACCGCCGGCGTCGCCGCCCTCGGGGCCCAGGTCGATGATGTGGTCGGCCCGCTTGATGACGTCCAGGTTGTGCTCGATGACCAGGACGCTGTCCCCGACGTCCGTCAGGCGGTCCAGGACGTTCAAGAGCTTCCTGATATCGTCGATGTGCAAACCCGTGGTGGGCTCGTCCAGGATATACAGGGTGCGGCCGTTGCTGCGCCGGGCCAGTTCCGTGGCCAGTTTCACCCGCTGGGCCTCCCCGCCGGAGAGGGTGGTGGCGGGCTGCCCCAGCCGGATGTACCCCAGGCCCACATCGTGGAGGGTCTGGAGGCGCCGCTGGACCCGGGGGATGGGGGCGAAGAAATCCAGGGCCTCCTCCACCGTCATGTTCAGGACATCGGCGATGGTCCGGTCCTTGTAGCGGACCTCCAGGGTCTCCCGGTTGTAGCGCTTACCCTTGCACACCTCGCAGGGAACGTAGACATCGGGCAGGAAGTGCATCTCGATGCGGATGATGCCGTCCCCGCGGCAGGCCTCGCAGCGCCCCCCCTTGACGTTGAAGCTGAAGCGGCCGGGCAGGTAGCCCCGGGCCCGGGATTCCCGGGTTCGGGAAAAGAGCTGCCGGATACCGTCGAAAAGCCCCGTGTAGGTGGCGGGGTTGGAGCGGGGGGGGCGGCCGATGGGGGACTGGTCCACCTCGATGACCTTGTCCAGGTAGTCCATCCCCTCGATGGCGTCGTAGTCCAGGGGCCGGGTCCGGGCCCGGTGGAGGCGCTGGGCCAGGGCCTTGTAGAGGATTTCGTTGATCAGGGTGCTTTTCCCGGAGCCGGAAACCCCCGTGACGCAGGTAAAGACCCCCAGGGGGATGCTGATATCCAGCCCCTTCAGGTTGTGGCCCCGGGCCCCCCGGATGCGGACCTCCTTGCCGTTGGGGCGCCGCCGTTCCCAGGGAATGGGGATTTCCCTGTCCCCCTTAAGGTACTGGCCCGTGATGGAGGCAGGGCAGGCCATGATGGCCTCCACATCCCCCGCCGCCACGATATGGCCCCCGGCCGCTCCGGCCCCGGGGCCGATATCCACAACGAAGTCGGCGGTCCGGATGGTCTCCTCGTCGTGCTCCACCACGATGACGGTATTCCCCAGGTCCCGCAAGTTTTTCAGCGTTTTCAAAAGGCGCTGGTTGTCCCGCTGGTGGAGGCCGATGCTGGGCTCGTCCAGGATGTAGAGGACCCCGGTGAGGCCGGAGCCGATCTGGGTGGCCAGGCGGATACGCTGGGCCTCCCCTCCCGAGAGGGTCCCTGCAGCCCGGTCCAGGGTCAGGTAATTTAAGCCCACATCCTCCAGAAAGCCCAGTCGGGCGTTGATCTCCTTCAGAATCAGGCGGGCGATGAAGGCCTCCTTCTCCGTCAGGGACAGGGAGGCAAAGAACTGCCGGGCCCGGCTGACGGAGAGGGCCGTCACCTGGGAGATGTTCTGCCCGTCCAGGAGGACCGCCAGGCTGGTGGGCTTCAGCCGTCTCCCCCGGCACCCGGGGCACTCCTTCTCCATCATGTACTCGTTGATCTCGCTGCGGACATATTCGGAAGAGGTCTCCTGCAGCCGCCGGGTCAGGTTGGGGATGACCCCTTCAAAGGCCCGGCGGTACTGCTGCCGGGTGCCGTACATGTCCTCGTAATGGAAGGTGAGGACTTCTCCCCGGTTCCCGTAGAGGACCAGGTCCTGCTGTTCCCGGGAGAGGTCCTGGAAGGGGGTGTCCGTGTCGATGCGGTAATGTTCCGCCATGGTCATCAGCATCTGCTGGTAGAACCCGCCGCCGTTCCCCTTGTTCCAGGGCAGCACCGCCCCTTCCCCCAGGGTCAGCCGCGGGTTGGGCACCACCAGAGAGGGGTCCACTTCGGCCTGGAAGCCCAGGCCGCTGCAGCTCTCGCAGGCCCCGTAGGGGCTGTTGAAGGAGAACATGCGGGGAGAGAGTTCCTCAAAACTGAAGCCGCACTCCACGCAGGAGAATTTCTCGCTGAAGATTAGCTCCTCGCCCTCGGGGTGTACCAGGACGGAAGCCAGGCCGCCGGAGCGCTTCACCGCCGTTTCCAGGGAATCGGCCAGCCGTTTGGCCAACCCCTCCTTGATGACCAGGCGGTCCACCACCACTTCGATGGTGTGCTTTTTGTTCTTGTCCAGCGGTATGTCTTCCTCCAGAAGCCTCATGTCCCCATCCACCCGGACCCGCAGGAACCCGTCCTTTTTAATCTCCGCCAGCAGCTTCTGGTATTCCCCCTTGCGGCCCCGGACCAGGGGGGAGAGGACCTCGATGCGGCTGCCCGGGGCCAGTTCCAGGATACGATCCACCATCTGCTGCACCGTCTGCTGCCGGATGGGGCGTTGGCAGGTGGGGCAGTAGGGCCGGCCCACCCGGGCGAAGAGGAGCCGCAGGTAGTCGTAGATCTCCGTCACCGTCCCCACGGTGGAGCGGGGGTTGCGGCTGGTGGTCTTCTGGTCGATGGAGATGGCGGGGGAAAGCCCCTCGATGGAGTCCACGTCGGGTTTGTCCATCTGGCCCAGGAACTGCCGGGCGTAGGCGGACAGGGACTCCACGTAGCGCCGCTGCCCTTCGGCATAGATGGTGTCGAAGGCCAGGGAAGATTTGCCGGAACCGCTGAGGCCCGTGATGACCACCAGCTTACCCCGGGGGATTTCCAGGTTGATGTCCTTGAGGTTGTGCTCCCTGGCACCCTTGATTACGATTTTATCTGACACTGGAATCTGTCCTTCCTTCGCCATGAATAGCATATTTTTGATATTTCCCGGGAAATACTGTCACATTCAGCGGCGGGCTGCCCTCTGCCCCTGGGGCCGGTCCAGCCCCCGCAGGTGGAAGAGGATATCCCGGAGCTCGGCGGCCCGCTCGAACTGGAGGTCCCGGGCAGCCTGGTGCATCTCCTGCTCCAGCTGCTTCAGCAGTTCTTCCCGCTCCTTGCGGTCCATGCCTTTGGCCTCCCGGGAGGTCACATAGGGGGCCTTGCTCTCCGCGGCCCGGGTGGCCTCGATGATCTGGCGCACCGCCTTCTGGATGCCGATGGGAGTGATGCCGTGGCGGCGGTTGAATTCCAGCTGCAGGGTGCGGCGTCGTTCCGTCTCTTCCAGGGCCTGCTCCATGGAGCCCGTCACCTCGTCGGCATACATGATGACGGTCCCGTTGATGTTCCGGGCTGCCCGGCCGGTGGTCTGGATGAGGGAGCGGGTCGAGCGCAGAAAGCCTTCCTTGTCCGCATCCAGGATAGCCACCAGGGAGACCTCGGGCAAATCCAGGCCTTCCCGCAGTAAGTTGATGCCCACCAGGACATCGAAGACCCCCAGGCGCAGGTCCCGGATGATCTCCAGGCGCTCCAGGGTATCGATGTCGGAATGGAGGTAGCGGACCTTCACGCCCAGGTCGGCGAAGTAGTCCGTCAGGTCCTCGGCCATCTTCTTGGTCAGGGTGGTGACCAGGACCCGCTCCTTCGCCGCCACCCGCGTAAGAATCTCGGAATAGAGGTCGTCCACCTGGCCCCGGACGGGCTTGACCACCACCATCGGGTCCACCAGGCCCGTGGGCCGGATAATCTGTTCCACCACCTGCTGGCTGTGCTTTTCCTCGTAGGGGCCGGGGGTGGCGGAGATATAGACGGCCTGCTTCACCAGGGCTTCGAATTCCTGAAAGTTCAGGGGCCGGTTGTCCAGGGCGGAGGGGAGGCGGAAGCCGTGCTCCACCAGGGTTTCCTTCCGGGACCGGTCGCCGGCGTACATGCCCCCGATCTGGGGGATGGTGATATGGGACTCGTCCACCAGGAGGAGGAAATCCTCCGGGAAATAATCGATGAGGGTGCCGGGGCGGCTCCCCGGCGGGCGGCCGTCCAGGTGCCGGGAGTAGTTTTCGATGCCGGTGCAAAAGCCCATCTCCCGCAGCATCTCCAGGTCATAGCGGGTCCGCTGTTCCAGGCGCTGGGCCTCCAGGAGCTTCTCCCCGGCCTTGAGTTCCTTAAGCCTCTCTTCCAGTTCCTCCTCGATGGCCTGAACCGCCGCCTCCATCTTCTCCCGGGAGGTGACGAAGTGGGAGGCGGGGAAAACGGCCACGTGGGAACGAAGGCCCAGGATTTCCCCCGTCAGCAGGTCCACTTCCACCAGGCGCTCGATTTCATCGCCGAAAAACTCCACCCTCAGGGCCTTTTGGGCCAGGGAGACGGGGCAGATCTCCAAGACATCCCCCCGGACCCGGAAGGAACCCCGCTGCAGGGCCAGGTCATTGCGGTTGTACTGCATAGCCACAAGGCGCTTCAGGATTTCATCCCGGTCCCGGGTCATCCCCACCCGCAGGCTCAGGACCTGGTCCCGGTACTCCTCGGGGGACCCCAGGCCGTAGATGCAGGAAACGCTGGCCACGATGATCACGTCCCGCCGCTCGAAGAGGGCGCTGGTGGCGGAGTGGCGCAGCTTGTCGATTTCGTCGTTTATGGAGGCGTCCTTTTCGATGTACAGGTCCGTCTGGGGCACGTAGGCCTCGGGCTGATAGTAGTCGTAATAGCTGACGAAGTATTCCACGGCGTTTTTGGGGAAAAACTCCTTGAACTCGCTGCACAGCTGGGCCGCCAGGGTCTTGTTGGGGGCGATGACCAGGGTGGGCCGGTTGATCCGGGCGATGGCATTGGCCATGGTATAGGTCTTTCCAGAACCCGTAACCCCCAGCAGGGTCTGGTGCCGCAGCTCCTGCTGCAAGCCCTGCACCAGCTTTTTGATGGCTGCAGGTTGGTCTCCCTGGGGGGTAAACTCCGCTTCCAGGATGAACTTGTCCACATGGACCCCTCCTGTCCAAAACTCATCCTTTAATTATACCATAAAAACTTTTTCACTTCACAGGTCGCAGCCAGGTTTTTTTCACGACCCCGTCGGGCGGCGATGCCGGGGGGCGGGGGCGGTGGGGTCGAATGTATGTTCTGCTCTATTGTACCATTTCCCGCCCCTCTTTGCCAAGCATTTCCGGCCAAAAATTCCCGTTAACCTTCCTGGCGGCCCGGGAAGGGGAAGGCCCTCCCTGCAGGGCAAGGGGGTGGGCGGAAGGCTGCTGGAGGCAGGGTTGGCCACCCTTATTTCCAGGGGAGTACCCTCGGTCATACTGGAAACACGGCCGGATAACAAAAGGGCCCGCCGGCTCTATGGCCGCCGGGGTTTCAGGAAAAGGGGTTCCTTTAGGGACCTGCAGGGGGCCTGGCTCATCCTGGAGAAAAAAATGTAAGGAACCCCTATTTCAGCTCCACGTAGGTGGGGGGGCTTTGGGGGACGAAAAGAATCCCCAGCCGGCTCATGTCCCGGGAGGGGAGGGAGAGGCGCTCCCTGGCCACTTTTCCCCCGGGCTTTGCAATTTCCAGGTAGATATAGGGGTGGTAGCGGTGGAGGGCGGCCAAAAATTCCTGGGGGCTGTTCACCCCTTCGCCGGAGACGGACAGGAGCACGTCCCCGGGCTCCAGGACCTCCCGGGCCTCGGTGCCCGGCAGGGTGTCCAGGACCCGCAGGCCCCGCTCCACCGGAGCATAGAGGAATTCCCCGGCCCGCTCTCGCCGGTTCCCCAGGCGAATCACCAGTTCGTGACCCAGGGGGGAAAAGAGGGCGGCGGGGAAGACCAACCAGGCAAAGTGGGAGGAGAGGAAGGCCAGGACCATGAGCAAAAGACTGTAGCCCCCCAGGATGACGGAGGACCGGCGCGCCTTTTCCCGGGGGGTGGAGGTGAGGGCCACGTCCCCGTACCCCAGCCAGGCCACCAGGGGCAGCATGAGGAAGACCACCTCTTCTCCCGCCAGGGCCGCCCAATCGGTGCCCAGGAGGGGCCACCAATCGGGCATGGCCAGGGTTTCTCCCGTGATGGGGACCTGCAGGGCCGAGGCCAGGCCCAGACCCACCAGGGGCAGGGGCCAGAAGGTCTGAAGGTTGAACCCCCCCACCACCCGGCCGGAGGGGGTTTTTACATACACGGGGCTCCGGTGCAGGTAACCGCTGAAACGGATGAGGATGCTTTCGCTGAAGTGGAGGACGGCCACCAGGGACAAGAGGCCCGGGACATGCAGGGTCACCAGGCCCCTGAGGAAGGTGCCCTCCAAAAACCCGGCGGCCTGGGGGGAGAGCTGCAGGGCCGAGGCCAGGAGGGCGATGATGCCCCCCGCATAGGCGAAGCAGAGAAGCCTGGTCTTCAGAAGCATCAACAGGAGGGCCAGGGGCAGGATGAAGTACACCCCGATATTGGTCAGGGACACCCCCAGGAGGAAGAGGAGGATGCTGGCGCAAAACCCCCCCACCGTCCCGTAGGCCAGGGAGTAGAGGATCCGCTTTTTCAAGTCCGTGCGGGGGGAGCCGAAAAGTTTTTTTTCCATGGTGATCATCCGGCGGTACTGGGAATAGATGATAAAGAGGACCAGCCAGAAGATAAAGTGAAGGGGCGTGGCCAGAAAGGTCTGGATGAAGAGTTTGCTGATGGCCCAGAAGAGCTCCAAATATTCTACCTCCCTTGCTCCCGGAGGGCTTCCTCCAGCAGGGAAAGGGCCTCCTCCAGCTGATTGTCCCTGTGGGGCTCAGGCTCCACCACGTAATCGGGCTCCAGGCCCTCCCCGTGGATGTTGCGGCCGTTGGGGGTCAGGTACTTGGCCACCGTATACCGGAGGCCGCTGCTGTCGGAAAGGTCTTCCAGGTTCTGGACCGTGGCCTTGCCGAAAGTCCGCTCCCCCACCAGCAGGGCCCCGTGGCTGTCCTGCAGGGCCCCCGCCACGATTTCCGAAGCGCTGGCGCTGTAGCCGTTGACCAGGACCACGATGGGGTACTCCTTTTTTTCCAGCCGGGAGTAATGGGTCTGGAGGGTGTTCCCGGAACCGTCCACCACGTGGGTGATGGGGCCTTCAGGGACGATGGCCTGGCCCACCTTGATGGCTTCCGCCAGGAGGCCGCCGGGGTTATCCCGCAGGTCCAGGACGAGCCCCCGCATCCCCGCCTCTTCCAGACCCTCCAGGGCCTCCCGGAATTCCCGGCCCGTGGAACTGTTGAAATTGCTGATGTAGATATAGCCGATGCCTTCCTCCAGGATCTCGGGGAAGACGGATTCCATCTCGATATCGTCCCGGACGATGGTGATCTCCTGGGGCTCTTCCCCCGCCCGCTCCACCACCAGGGTCACCGCCTCTCCCTTGGGCCCCCGCATGAGGCTGGCCGCCTCGGAGGTGGACAGCCCCACGATATCCCTCCCGTCCACTGCCAGGATGCGGTCCCCGGGCTGGAGTCCCGCCCGCTCGCCGGGGGTTCCCTTGATGGGGGCAATGACGGTGATGTAGCTGTCCTGGCTGTCGATGACGATGCCGATGCCGCTGTAGGACCCCAGGGTCCTGGTGAGCATATCCTCCATGGACTCCCGGGTGAAGAAGTTGGTCTGGGGATCATCCAGGACATCCAGCATTCCCCGGATGGCCCCCTCCTCCAGGTCCTGCAAATCCACCTCGTCCACATAGCTGTTGAGGATAATCTCCAGGACTTCAAAGAAAAGGGCCATTTCTTCCGGGTCCAGATCCGGATCCGGGTCCCCCTCCTCTTCCTCCTGCTGTTCCGGGGGGGGCACCGGGTCTGGTTCCAGGGAGAAAAGAGCCCGATTGAGGCCCAGGCCGATAAAAAAGGTGGTCGTGCTGCTCAGGAGCAGGATCAGCAGGACCAGGATGATGGTCTTCATGCTTTTCACGGTTCACCATCTCGTCTCTTTGAAGGATAAGGGGGGCCTACGACCAGCCCCCCCTTTGTTCAATATTATAGTATTCTATTGTATCAGGGAATTTTCCTGCTTTGAGAGCCTCTAGCGAAAATAGTTCATGGGATTGACCACGTTGCCGTTTGCCCAGACCTCGAAATGCAGGTGGGGACCCGTGGAAGAGCCGGTGGAACCGATGTAGGCGATGGTGTCCCCCCGGTTCACATGCTGCCCCTGGGACACCGCGTTCCTCTGGTTGTGGGCATAGAGGGTGGTCAGGCCGCCCCCGTGGCTGATGATGACGTAATTGCCGTAGGACGGGCCGTAGTAGGAATAGGCCATGCCGCTTTCCGCCGCCCGGATTACGGCCCCGTGGGGAGCGCCGATGTCAATCCCCCGGTGGAAAGTCCCCGGCCGCCCCGTGATCGGGTGGGTCCGGTACCCGAAGGGGGAGGTGATGCGGGTATATCCGGGCACGGGCCACAGGAGCTGGCCCACCGGTTCCCGGGCAGCGGCCTCGCGCCGCCGGGCTTCCTCCTCCAGCTGCTTGATGATCTTCTCGATCTCCTTGGCTTCCTGCTCCATCTCCCGGATCAGTTTTTCCTGCTTTTCATACTCCTCCTGCACGGCTGCCAGGAGGGTCTCCTTCCGGGTCGTTTCCCGTTCCAGCTGGCTCTTCCTGTCCAGGCTCCGGCGCCGCATATTCAAGAGGTCCGACCGCAGCTGCTCCAGTTCCGCTTTCGTCTGGAGGATTTCTTCCCTTTCCCGCTGTACGGTTTCCAGGAGATATGTATCCTTGTCCACGATGAGCTGCAGGTGGGTAAACCGGGTGAGGAAATCGGAAAAACTTCTGGCTTCCAGGATAACCTGCAGGTAGCTGACCCGGCCCAACTCGTAAATGGCCCGGATGCGCCGGTTCAGAAACTCTTCCTGCTCCGCCAGCCTGGCTTCGGCATCCGCCAGCTCTGCCTCGGTGACGGTAATCTCCTCTTCGGTGGCAGTAATCTGGCGGGCCAGGCGGGAAATCTCGGCCCGAATCCTGGCGATGCTGCCCTCCAGGGAGGCGATTTCCGCCTCCAATTCCTGCTGCCGGGCCTCAAATTCCTTCAGCCCCTCCTTGCCTTCCTCAATTTCCTTCTTGATGCCGTCCAGTTCCTCTTTCCGCTCGTTGATGGGACTGGCGGATACGGATGGCAGAAGAAAGGCCACCAAAAGAAGGAATATCAAGGCCATCAGGGCTGCCTTGTTCCATCTCTTTTCCAAAGGGAACTCCTCCTCTCCCCGTACTCTGCTTATACTTTTAGGAAGCGGTGGGTGGAAAACATGCTGCCCGCACCGCCGATCAGCACACCCATGGGCACCAGGATCCGGGAGGCCTCATAGATAACCATCTGGGAAGGGACAAAGGCCAGAAACATCACCTGGGTCTGCAGCCATTCCGCCAGGACCGTATACCCGTAGTTGAGGGCCACGAGGGGTATGACGGCCCCCATAAGCCCCATGATCATCCCCTCGAAGAGGAAGGGCCAGCGGATAAACCAGTCGGTGGCGCCCACATACTTCATGATCATGATCTCATCGCTGCGGTTGATCACCGTCAGTTTGATGGTGTTGGCGATGAGGAAAAGGGCCGTAAATCCCAAAATGACGGCGAAGAAGAAGACACCGGTCCGGATCCCCTGGGTGACGGTGAAGAGCTGCTCCAGGATGTCTTCCCCGTAGTCCACCCATTCCACAGCGGTAAAGCTCTGAATCCTGCGGGCCACCACCGGGATGTCTTCCGGGATGGTGGTCCGGATTTCAAAGGAATCCCGCAAGGGGTTCAGTTCGTCGTCTTCGTACCCATCCAGAAGATAGGCTTTGTCCCCGAAGCTTTCCTTCAACCGCTCCAGGGCTTCCCGCCGGGAAACAAAGCGCACCTCCCGGATCTCGGGGATCTCAATAATCCGGACCCTGAGCCTTTCCAGGTCATCATCCGTGGTTTCGTGCTTCACATGAACGACGATCTCCACCTGCTCCTTGATCTGCCGGGCGAAGAGGTCCACGTTGTAGTTGACGATGATGAAAATCCCCAGGAGCAGCAACGTTACGGAAACCACCCCGATGGAGGCCAGGGACATCCAGCGGTTTCGCACCAGGCTGCGCAGGGACACCAGGAGAAAATACCCGAAATTCTTAATGATCCTCATTGAAGTATCCTCCCCCGGCCTTGTCCTGGACCAGGCAGCCTTTCCGCAGGGCCACGACCCGCTGCCGCAGGGAGTTGACGATATCCTTGGCGTGGGTAGCCATGATGATGGTGGTGCCCCGAATGTTTATGGTTTTCATGATATCCATGATTTCTGCGGATGTTTTGGGGTCCAGGTTCCCCGTGGGCTCATCGGCAATGATGATGGAGGGCATGCCCGCCAGGGCCCGGGCCAGGGTGACCCGCTGCTGCTCCCCCCCGGAAAGCTCCCGGGGAGTGCACTTGAGGCGTTCCCCCAGGCCCACCATCTCCAGGACCTCAGGGACCCGTTTTTTGATATCCCGGTCCAGGTAGCCCGTCACCCTCAGGGCAAAGGCCACATTATCGTAGACGCTGTGGTCAAAGAGAAGGCGGAAGTCCTGAAAAACCACCCCTATGCCCCGTCTCAGGTACGGGATGTCCCGGCGCTTCATCTTCACCAGGTCCCGCCCGTTTACTTTCAACGTGCCGCTGTCGGGCACGATTTCCCGGATGAGCATCTTGATCAGGGTAGATTTTCCCGCACCGCTGGCTCCTACTATGAAAACGAATTCTCCCTTTTCCACCGTCAAAGAGATATCGGAAAGCGCTTCAACACCGTTGGGGTACATTTTGTAAACGTGCTGCATCTCGATCATAAGTCAAAAACATCCCCCATTATTGTAAACTACTTGACATAAATTCGACAAGCCTCTCATTTTTCCTTTAAGGTTTCTTAAAAAAGTTGTAAAAAAAATATAAAAAATACCACCGGAAGGTGGTAAAAGGGATAATCTGCTATTTTTTGTCAGGTACTACCTGAATTTCGCCTTCAGGGCCAGGGCCCGGCCGGCGGCATCCGCCAAATCCCGGGGGCTGAGCCCATATTTCTTCAGCAGTTCCATGGGGGGGCCGGATTCACCAAAGGTATCCTGGACCCCCACCCGGAGGACGGGGACGGGACAGCGGCCGGTCACACATTCGGCCACGGCTCCTCCCAACCCCCCAATGACGCTGTGCTCCTCTGCCGTCACCAAGGCCCCGGTATCCCGGGCGCAGGTGACCACCAACTCCTCATCCAGGGGCCTGATGGAAGCCATGTTGACCACCCGGGCCGAAACCCCCCTCTTCTCCAGGAAGCCGGCGGCTTCCAGGGCCTGGCCCACCATGATCCCACAGGCGATGAAGGTGACATCGTCCCCGTCCCGGAGGATTTCTCCCCGGCCCAGTTCGAAGGGGCTGTCCGGGTCGGTGACCATG
>PWVN01000203.1 GCA_003561835.1 Syntrophomonadaceae bacterium | reverse complement strand
TCCAGAACACTGGGGCGCAAATCTCTGGATAAGGCCCTGACCCCTTTCAGGGTATCCGAAAGCAGGGATCTGGTTTCCTGGACGATCGTTTTGACTTCTTCCAGGCTGTCAACCTCTTCAATCCGCTTTAACAATAATTTCAGTGAAGTCAAGGACTGGCCCGTCTCATCGTGAAGCTCCCTGCTGATGCGCTTTCGCTCCTCTTCCTGAGTGGATATGATTTTCTCCTGCAGCTGTAGGCGCAGATACTCCTTCCTTTCCAGCTGCTTCCGGTACTCCACTCCTTCCTGCCTCAAGGTTTGCAGGCGGGCCGTCATCAGATTGAAGGCCCTCGTTAACTTGCCCACTTCGTCATTGGTCCGGGGTATCAACTTTTTGCTGAAATCCCCGCTCCCAACCACTTCCGTGGCAGAGACCAGCTCTCTAATTGGCATGAATATCAGGCCTGTCAAGACATGGGCGCCAATAAAACCGAAAATGGCAAGGAAGAGGGTGGCAAGCAAGATCTGCCTGACGATATCCCAGGCGATGATACTGCTGCTGGCCCGGGAAACGCCCAGCCGCACCGTGCCGGCCCTGCCCTTCAGAATGGGTACGGCAATATCGTTGATGAGGCCCTCCTCCGTTCTTATGGTTTGCAGGTTGTGCTCCCCGCCTTCCCCCAGGCTGTTGACCTCCCTCAGTCCTTCGGGCAGGCTTAAGGGAAAGGAACTGGATATAACCTCATCATCTGCCCCCAGGATGAAGAGGTAGCGGACGTCGGGGTTGTTGTCCAGGGTGTCGTTGATGAGGGAGTGAAGCTGGTAAAGATTGTTGGTCAGAATATAATCTTCGCTCCGGGCAGCCACGGCCTTGGCGCTGGATACCCCGGCCCTCTCCAGGTATATATTCAAGGCACTGCCGGTGGCCCGGTACACCTGCACGGCCGACCAGAAACCGAAGACCAGAACCAGGGCTAAAGCGATACCCATGATCTTCCCTCTAAAACCCACGCCCCTTGGCAGGAAGTTTTCCAGTCTTTCAATTGGTTGTGGCATAGCCCACCACTTCCGCAATCTCTCTTATTCCATCATAGGCCGAATCGTCCTGGTAATCAAACCTGTCCAGGCCCAGATTGAAAAGGATATTTTGCCCCCGCGGCATTTTATAGAGGTTGATTAAAAAATTCTGCAAAGCTCTCTTGAGACTCGGGTCCAGATCCGGGTGCACCACCACGGGCTGAACGCCGAAGGACTGGGAGGTGTGGATGATCTCGATGTCCCTGAAGTAATCGGGGTCCCGCGCATAGAGGTGGTCATACACAAGGCTGTCTACCGCTGCAGCGTCCACCAGGCCTTCGGCTACGGCCCTGATGGAGTTGTCATGGCTGTAGGTGTAAATGTACTGGCTGAAAAAAGAATCCGGCGTTTCCCCCTCCAGAAAAAGCAGGTACAAAGGGAACAGGCGGCCGGAATTCGATATGGGGTCGGTAAAGGCAAAACGATACCCCCGTAAATCCAGAAAGCCTTCCGCTTCCATACTGGTGTGTTTAATGATGTAGGAATGGTATTCTTTTTTGCCATCCTTGACGGGGGCGGCAATGATTTCCATGTTGAAGTCATCTTTGCCCAGAACATAAGAATAGGTGCAGATAAAGCCAAGGTCAACGGTTCTGTTTTTGATAAGCTCATTTATCTCCGCGTAGGTTTTCCTTTGGATGATTTGCACAGGCATGCCAATATCTTCTTCCAGGTACTCCAGGAGATCGTTGTAGTAGTACAGGGATTCCCGGGCAGAGGTAATGGAAGCCAGGGCGATCTTTAAGGAGGGCTCCTTGTTTTCCTGGCTGTCCTTCTTTTTTTCATTGGCGGTTTCGGGTATGTTGAGGGAAATTACGGGATAATCCGTCTTTGAGCTGCAGCCCAGCAACAACAGGGCTAGCATGAAACAAATCAGTATGCCGCTGAAGAGCACCTTTCTGGGTTGGGCCAAAGGGGCTCCCTCCCTTCCAAGAGGCCTTAAATATTAGCCGTTACAGCCTGGTTGAACTGTACGCGGACCCAATCTCCCTTGCAGGGGCCCGTTTTCTCCTGAAGGACGATATAGCAGTTGTGGTTGCGAAAGGAGGATAGCACCCCGGGTTTCTGGCTTCCCGTGGCCCTAACCTCGGGAACCCCTTCCGCATTGTAGCGCCAGTGCCCCCTGACAAAGCGCAGGTGGCTGCTTTTTCGCACGTCGATGTTTTCAGTCAGGACGGCCTTGCCCCACTTATGGTTGCAGTCCCTTCTACCCTGCATTTTAAGCAGGCAAGGGCCGGCAAACTGCTGAAAGGTTATCAGACAGGCGGCCGGGTTTCCCGACAGGGCAAAGATAAGTTTGTTGTTTTTTACTGCCGCCAGTAAGGGGGTTCCCGGCTTCATGGCTACCTTCCAGAAAAGGCGGTGGGCGCCGGCCTGCTCCAATGCATCGGGGAGGAGGTCATAATCGCCGACGGATACCCCCCCCGTCGTTATCAGGATATCGGTCTCCAGAAGTATTTTCTCTATGGATCGCGAAATATCCTCTATATTGTCCTCACATACTCCGGCCATTACGGGGGCCCCCCCGTATTCCCGGACCAGGGCTGCCAGCATATAGCTGTTGCTGTTGCGAATCTTCCCTTTCGGTGGTTTTTCAAAAATCTCCACAAGTTCACTGCCGGTAGCCAGGATGCCGACCTTTGGCGGCGGGAAAACCGGCACACTTGTGTGGCCCAGGGCTGCCAGCAGGCCAATATCTCCAGGGCTTAAAACGTCTCCGGCTGCAAGGGTGGCATCGCCCTTTTTAACATCTTCCCCGGCCCGTATGATATTTGCTCCCGGCTGCAGTTCTTCGAAGACGAGGATCATCCCCGCCTCCGCCTTCTGCGTGTTTTCCTGGCGTATGACACAATCAGCCCCTCTTGGGATGGGGGCTCCCGTCATGATTCTCACGGCCATCCCCGGGAACACCGCCACCTCTGCCAGGGAACCTGCGGGCACGGAATCCACCACCTTTACCTTTCTGGGATACTTCGCCGCGGCACCCTCCGTATCCCTGGCCCATAATGCATACCCGTCCAAAGGCGACCGGTCAAAGGGAGGCAGGTTTTCCCGGGCGAATACAGGTGCTGCCAACACTCGCTGGCAGCTCTCCAGCAGGGGCAGGTTTTCTGCCTCCAGGGTTTTGGTGTTCTGCAGGACTTTTTCCAGGGCGGTTTCAAATGATATCATTGTTCATTCTCCTAATCATTACTTGGTTCCTCCGTGAAACCCTTATTACCTCTTGCCGAAACTGCAATGGGGAAAGCTGCACCGGGGGCAAGATTGGCAGAGCCCCCCTACCCCCATGGTAAAGATATCCTCTTTTTTTAGGGTGACCCCGGCAAAGATCCGGGGTAAAACCAGATCGAAAACCGTTGTTTTCTCATACATCACACATCCCGGCAGGCCCAGGACAGGGGTTCCTTCGAGGTACGCCATGAGAAACATGGACCCGGGCAAAACAGGAGTGCCGTAGGCCACCAGATCGGCCCCCGACTCTTTGACGGCCCCGGGTGTCCTGTCGTCGGGGTCAACGGACATGCCCCCGGTGAGGATGATGAGATCCAGGCCTTTGTCCTTTAAGCTCAGGATGTCTTCTTTGATCCTGGGGATGTCATCGGGGGCGAACCTGTGAGCCGCAACAGAACCGCCATATTCCTGCAGCTTCTTCTGGATCACCGGGGCAAATTTATCCTTGATGCGCCCATAAAATATTTCATTGCCCGTGG
>PWVN01000270.1 GCA_003561835.1 Syntrophomonadaceae bacterium | reverse complement strand
TCTTCTTTATCATGATTTTTGCCGCCATCCTGCGGGTTTTGCCCTGGGGAGGGATGGTGAAGGCACCCCCGCCCCCCACCACTCTGGGCTACGCCTTGAGCCTGCTCCGGCACATGGTCCTGCCCGTAAGCGCCCTGGTCGTCAGCTCCCTCTTCGCCAGCATCTACAGCTGGAGGACTTTTTTCCTCATCTACTCCAGCGAGGATTACCTGGACCTGGCCCGGGCCAAGGGCCTTTCCAGCCAGGAGATTCAGAGGAGGTACATCCTGCGCCCCACCCTGCCCCCCATCATCACCAGCTTCCTGCTCATGATGATCTATGTCTGGATGGGGGCTATCGTCCTGGAAACCGTCTTCGGCTGGCCGGGGATAGGGCGCCTCTTCTTTCAGGCCGTCAACCTGTCGGACACCCCCGTCATCGTGGGGACCGTCGTGATTCTTGGGTATCTTCTGGCGGTCACGGTGTTCCTGCTTGACTTCATCTACGCCGCTCTCGATCCCCGGGTGCGGGTGGGCATGGGAGGAGGAGGACGATGAATCCACTGAAGAAATTGCGTCAGCACCCATCGGCCCTGGTGGGCCTGATTATTCTCTTCTTTTTCGTTTTCTTTTCCATATACACGGTGATCAGCCTCCCCTACAGCGAGGCCGTCCGGCTGTGGCGGGGCGGCCCGGGGGTGTGGGACGATCAACCCCGCCGGGCTAAACCCGTTTATTTCGACCTCTTCACCCGGGAGAAGCTCTCCCGGACCATCGTGGTTTCCCTGGAGGAGGGTGGAGAGAAGACCGTTGAACCCGCCGGGGACGGGATGGAGCGGGTGACCGTTGTCCTCCCCTTCGAATTCCCCTACGACACCTTTCCCAAAGAGCTGACCCTCGTTACGGAAGCCACCTTCGCCGCCCGGAGGCAGACCCTGGACGTTTCCCTGCGGAGGCCGGACGGCAAGGTGGTGAGTATCGATCCGAGGCTCCAGATCCGGGAGAACCACAGTTACCGTATCTCCCAGGATATGCCCCTGCGCATGAAACTGGGAGGGGTCCCTCCCCACGTGGGCCTCTTTGCCGAGGACACAGCCAGCGACAGCGGCAAACCCCTGAAGGGGACGTACGAGTTGGTCCTGGAGGGAAGAATGCCGGAGAAGGAAGAACTGCTGGCGGCCAAGCTGGTGGTTTACGGGGAGATCCACGGCCTGGCCGGCACCGACCACCTGCGCCGGGACCTGACGGTGGCCCTCCGCTGGGGCGCCCCCGTGGGCCTTACCTTCGGAGTGCTGGCAGCCGTCGGCGTCCAGGTGAGCACCTTTATCCTGGGGGGGATCGGCACCTGGTTCGGCGGCAGGATGGACGCCATCTTCCATCGAATCACCGAGGTGATGATGATCCTGCCCCTGCTGGCCGTCCTGATCATGATCGGCCACTTCTATTCGCGGAGCATCTGGGCGATGCTGGGGGCGGTCATCCTACTGAGTATATTTGGCTCCTCCATGAAGGTGTACCGGGCCATGTTTCTCCAGGCGAAGGAATCCCCCTACATCGAGGCAGCCCGGGCCTACGGGGCCGGGAACTTCCGGATCATCTTCCACTATCTCCTCCCCCGCCTGATGCCCGTTCTCCTGCCCCAGTTCGTCACCGTCATCCCCACCTTCGTCTTCCTGGAGGCCACCCTGGCGGTGCTGGGTCTGGGGGACCCGGTCCTCCCCACCTGGGGCAAGGTCATCTACGACGCCCAGTCCAACGACGCCCTGTACATGGGCGATTACTACTGGATGGCCCAGCCGGCAGTCCTCCTCATGATGATCGGGTTCAGCTTTTCCCTGGTGGGCTACACCCTGGACGCCATCTTGAACCCGAGGTTGAGGAAAATATGAGAGAAGCGAGACTTGGCCTATGCTAAATGTTAACCGTAAAGAAAACATTGTGTCGGAACAATCACCGGCTTTTAAAGCCCAGGAAGGACCTCTTCTCAAGGTTGAGGACCTTCACCTGTACTTCAGCACCACCTTTGGCATCGTCCGGGCGGTGGAGGGGGTGAGCTTTTCTCTGGAGCGCGGCAGTTCTCTCGCCATCATCGGGGAGTCCGGCTGCGGCAAGACCTCCCTTGCCCGGTCCATCCTCCGGCTCCTTCCCCAGAACATCCACACCTACAAGGGGAAAGTGTTCCTGGAAGGAACGGATATCATGGCCTTCAGCGAAAAACGCTTTCGCAGGCAGGTACGCTGGGAGAAGATTTCCATGGTGCCCCAGGCGGCCATGAACTCTCTTAACCCCGTCCTCAAGGTGGGGTTCCAGGTGGCCGAACCCCTGCTGCGGGAACAGAAGACGGGCAGGGAGGAGGCCTACGAGCGGGCCCGGGAAGTCTTCCGGATTGTCGGTATTCCCGTGGACTTTCTGGATCGCTATGCCTTCGAGCTCTCCGGGGGGATGCGCCAGCGGGCCATCATCGCCATGGCCCTCATCTCGAATCCGGCCCTGGTCATCCTGGATGAACCCACATCGGCCCTGGATGTCCTGACCCAGGCCAATATCATGAACGCCCTTAAAAAGATCAAGATGGAACTCAACCAGAACTTCATCCTCATCACCCATGACATTGCCACCTCCAGCGAGCTGGCCGATGAGGTTATCTGCATGTATGCGGGGCAGCTGGTGGAGCACAGCAGGGCCGGGCGTTTTTATCGCAAACCCCTCCACCCCTACGCCCAGAAGTTGATGGCCAGCGTTCCAACCCTGCGGCAGGATAAGAAGCCCGATTTCATCGTCGGCCAGCCCCCCAGTCTCTTCAATCCCCCCAAGGGCTGCCGCTTTGCCCTCCGCTGCCACAAAAAATTCGACCGCTGCAGGGAAGAGCCACCCCTCTTCTCCTTCGGGGATGAGACGGTAAAATGCTGGCTCTATGAAGAAGGGGTGAGGATATGACGGACGCACCAATGATGCAGGTAACGGATCTGCGCACCTGGTTTGAGCTGAAGCGCTGGGGCTTTGTCCATGTGGGGTATGTCCGCGCCGTGGACGGGGTAACCTTCAACCTGGATGAGGGAGAGACGGTCACCATCGTGGGCGAGAGCGGCTCGGGGAAGACCACCCTGCTGCGGACCATCCTGGGGTTGGCCTCCCACACAGGAGGGGAGATCCTCTTCGGGGGGAGGAAGATCGAGGGGTATACAGCCAAAGACCTGGCCTGGATCCACTCCCAGGTCGGCTTCGTCCAGCAGGACCCCTACGGGGCCCTGCCGCCCTTCATGAACATCGGCCGCATCCTGCGGGAGCCCCTGATCGTCAACAGGGTGGGGAAAACCGAGCAGGAACGGCGGATCCGCGAGGCTCTGGAGGAGGTAAGGCTGACCCCCGTCGACGACTATGTGACCAAGTACCCCCACATGCTCTCCGGGGGGCAGCAGCAGCGGGTTGTCATTGCCCGGGCCATCGTTTTGCGCCCCAAACTCATCGTGGCCGACGAGCCCGTCTCCATGCTGGATGCCTCCATGCGGGTGGAGATCCTGGAACTCATCCGGAAAATCCAGCAGCACTACGGCATGGGCGTCATCTACATCACCCACGACCTCTCGTCGGTGCGCTATTTCTCCGAGCGGGTCTTTATCATGTACGCGGCGAAGCTGGTGGAAAAGACGGATGTGAAGCGGGTGGTGGAAAATCCCCTGCACCCCTACACCCGGACCCTGCTGAACGCCATCCCCGACCCCGACCCGGAGAACGCCACCCGGTTCAAGGACGTGCCGCCGGGGGAACCCCCCAGTCTGATCAACCCGCCCCCGGGCTGCCGGTTCCATCCCCGCTGCCCCGATTTCATGAAAGGCTTATGTGATGTGGAGGAACCCCCGGCCTTTGAGCCCGAACCCGGGCACCTTGTGGAATGCTGGTTATACAAAGGAAAAGGAGATAAACACTAAGATGCTTCTTGCCGCCTTTTTGCTGTTGCTCAGTGGAGTAACCCTGGCCTTCATGATGGCTATCAAGGTTTTACCACCCAGTTTTTTCCTGGTTTTTCTCTCCTACCTCTCATCGACCTTCGGCCTCATCCTGGGTTTTGTCGGTATCGCCCAGTTTATCCGTACCCGGAAGTAAGGCCTGGCCGGCGGTCGCTACCGGTTTCACGAAAAAAGGGTCAGTCGAACCGGCGCTGCGGTTCTTCTGACCCTTTACGCGTGTCTCCAGCCATCTACCGGAAGTGGATGGTGTGCCTGAAAGCGGTGTATTCGGAACTGACGGGAGCACTCATGACGCCGGTGACACCGTTACAGGACCCCATACTTACCCAAAGGGAAGGGTTCTCTTTTCTTTTCGCGCCGCCCACTCTGGTCAACAGGCCCCTCAGAATCCTTTTCATGATCTTCGCCCCTTTGTTTTTATTTGGTGAAGTCCTTCCTGCTGTTGATTTAATGGTACCAGGAGCGGCGCCCGGGGAACAGAATCCCCGGGCGGAATTTCTCTCCGTCTGCAGGATGATTTTTGCATCCTTCCCCGGAATTAGCGGTTGCTTATCGACCTATCAGCGGCTGCTCCCCATAATTTTCGCCCGATTGCCTTTATTTTTTAGGAAGATAATGCTATAATGCTTAGGATACTGCCCGGATTTCCCATGAACATACCCGGCAAACAATCATAAAATACCCATAGAGGAAGGGAGCATAATCGATGGTCAAGTGGGAGAAAATAGACGACAGCAAAGTATCCCTGGAAATTGAAGTGGCACCGGAACAGGTAGAACAAGCCCTGGGGTTGGCCTACCGCAAGGTGGTCAAGAAGGCCGTGGTCCCCGGGTTCCGCAAGGGGCGGGTGCCCCGGTCCGTCCTGGAGGCCAAGTTCGGCCCGGAGGTTCTCTACGAGGAGGCCCTGGAGGTCCTGATTCCCGATGCCTACAGGGAAGCCATAGACGAGGCGGGCTTTGAACCCCTCGACCAGGCCCGGTACGACCTGGTGCAGATGGAGAAGGGGAAACCCCTGCTCTTCAAGGCGGAGGTGGAGGTCAAGCCCGAGGTAAAGCTTCCCGAATACCGGGGCGTGAAGGCAACAAAAAGGGTCAGAAAAATAGAGGACACCCATGTGGAAGGTTACCTGGAGCGGACCCGGCAGCAGCAGGCCCGCCTGGTTACGGTGGAGGAAGAGGATTATGCTGCTGTCAAGGGCAACCTGGTGGTCATCGACTTCAAGGGTTTTATCGGTGAGGAGCCCTTTGAAGGGGGAGAAGCGGAAGGCTATTCCCTGGAGCTGGGCTCACAGTCCTTTATTCCCGGCTTTGAAGAACAGCTGGAGGGCAGAAAGAAGGGGGAAGAAGTAGAGGTCACGGCCACCTTCCCCGAAGATTACCAGGAAGAGAACCTGAAGGGGAAGGAAGCCCTTTTCCAGGTGAAGATCCAGGAGATCAAGAGGAAGGAACTGCCGGACCTGGACGATGATTTCGCCCAGGAAGTCAGCGAGTTCTCCACCCTGGAAGAATTTAAGGCGGGCATTAAGAATACCCTGATAGAGAACGAGGAGAGCCGGGCAGTCCGGGAACTGGAAGAGGAGCTCATCCAAAAGGTCAGCCGGGAGGTTCAGGTTGCGCTTCCCTCCGTTTTGGTGGAGCGGGAACTGGACCGGATGATGGGAGACATGGAGCGATTATTGCGCATGCAGGGGGTCACCCTGGAACAGTACCTGAAGATGACGGAGAAAAGCCTGAAGGACCTGAGGAACGGCAACCGGGAAGAGGCGGAAAAGCGGGTCAAGGCCAATTTGACCCTGGATGCCATCATCCAGGCGGAGGGAATTCAGGCGGAAGAAGCAGAAATCGATGAGAAAATCGCCAAATTTGCCGGGGAATACCAACAAGACACCGAAAAAGTAAAAGAAATGTTTGCATCCCAGGGGCGTATTGGTATAATTGAAGAAGAAGTGAAGTTTCGCAAGGCCATCGATTTTCTGGTAGCCCAGGCTGAGGTGGAGACGGTGGAAATCGAATAAATTCAAGACCATTTTTCAGAGGAGGTATCCTTTCATGAACCTGGTTCCCATGGTGGTGGAGCAGAGTAACCGCGGCGAGCGGGCCTACGACATTTTCTCCCGCCTCTTGAAAGACCGCATCGTGTTCATCGGCACCCCCGTTGACGACAATGTGGCAAACCTGGTGGTTGCCCAGCTCCTCTTTCTGGAGTCCGAGGACCCGGAAAAAGACATCAACCTCTATATAAACTCGCCGGGAGGCAGCGTTTATGCCGGCCTGGCCATCTATGACACCATGCAGTATATCAAGTCCCCGGTATCCACCATCTGCGTGGGATTGGCGGCCAGCATGGGCGCCGTCCTGCTGGCGGCGGGGGCCGAGGGCAAACGGTTTGCCCTGCCCAATTCCCGCATCATGGTTCACCAGCCCCACGGCGGAGCCCAGGGGCAGGCTGTGGATATCGACATCCAGGCTCGGGAGATCCTCCGGATCCGGGAGAGCATCAACAACATCCTCTCCCGTCATACGGGCCAGCCCCTGGAGAGGATCACCAAGGATACGGACCGGGATTTCTTCATGTCGGGAGAAGAGGCCAGGGATTATGGTATTGTTGACCAGATTCTGGAGCACCGCTAATCCTGCTAGGGAGGTGAAAGAGCATGTTTAAATTTAACGACGAAAAGGGCCAGCTGAAATGCTCCTTCTGCGGCAAGACCCAGGAGCAGGTCCGCAAACTGGTGGCAGGCCCGGGAGTCTATATCTGTGATGAATGCATCGAACTCTGCAACGAGATTATCGAGGAAGAGCTGAACGAGGACCTGGACCTGGACCTCATGGAACTGCCCAAGCCCGTGGAGATCAAAACCATCCTGGACCAGTACGTCATCAGCCAGGAAGATGCCAAGAAAACCCTGGCCGTGGCCGTCTACAACCATTACAAGCGGATCAATGCTGAACTCAAGATGGAGGACGTGGAGATCCAGAAGAGCAACATCGTGTTAGTCGGGCCCACCGGGGTGGGCAAGACCCTCCTGGCCCAGACCCTGGCCCGGATCCTCAATGTGCCCTTCGCCATCGCCGATGCCACATCCCTGACGGAGGCGGGCTATGTGGGAGAAGACGTGGAAAACATCCTTTTGAAGCTGATCCAGGCTGCCGACTACGACCTGGAGAAGGCGGAGAAGGGCATCATCTATATCGACGAGATCGACAAGATTGCCCGCAAGACGGATAACCCCTCCATCACCCGGGACGTTTCCGGGGAGGGGGTCCAGCAGGCCCTCTTGAAGATCCTCGAGGGCACCGTGGCCAGCGTCCCGCCCCAGGGGGGCCGCAAGCACCCCCACCAGGAATTCATGCAGATCGATACCACCAATATCCTCTTCATCTGCGGCGGGGCCTTTGACGGGCTGGAGAAGATCATCCAGCACCGGACGGGGAAGAAGGGGATCGGTTTCGGGGCCGAGGTCTCCAGCCGGAAGGACGGGGGCGTGGGGGAAATCCTGAAAAAGGTGCTGCCCCAGGACCTGCTGAAATACGGCCTTATCCCGGAATTCGTGGGCCGGATCCCTGTCATCGCCACCCTGGATGCCCTGGATAAGGCGGCCCTGGTGGCCATCCTGACGGAACCCCGGAATGCCCTCATCAAGCAGTACCACAAGCTCTTTGAGTTGGACGGGGTCTCCCTGGAGTTCAAGGAGGGCACCCTGGAGACCATTGCCGACCTGGCCATCATACGGAACACGGGGGCCCGGGGGCTGCGGGCCATCCTGGAGAAGATCCTCCTGGAGGTCATGTATGAACTGCCTTCCCGGGAGAGCATCGAAAAGTGTATCATCACCCGGGACGTCATCCAGAACAAGGAGAACCCCATACTGGTCACGGCGGAAAAGCGCAAGAAGAAGGAAGAATCCGCTTAAATAGAACGCTGAAAGGGCAGCCTGCGGGCTGCCTTTTTTCGTGGGATGCCCGGCCTGGCTGGCGGGCACCTGCACCTGCTCTGCCAGGGACGGCCGGCCGCCTCCCGGGGGCCGGAATTTATCCCGCCCATTTGCCTGTTTCTCCCTGCTTCCCGGGATATTTGCCCCGGGGCCAGGACATACTAAGGGCAAAGAAGGGCCCGGGAATTCCGGCCCGAAGGGAGGAACTGGTTTGTTCGGTGCAACAGGGGTGGTTGGCTTCATCCAGATTTTTTTTGTGATCGTCATCGGCCTGTACTTCTGGAATCTGCTGCGTTCCCAGCAGACCAACAAGGTGGCCGTGAATAAAGAATCAAGGCGGGAGATGGAGCAGCTGGAAAAGCTGCGCTCCATTTCCCTGACGGTCCCCCTCTCGGAGAAGACCCGGCCCGCCACCTTCAAGGAGATCATCGGCCAGGAGGACGGCCAGAAATCCCTGCGGGCGGCCCTGTGCAGTCCCAACCCCCAGCACGTCATCGTCTACGGACCTCCGGGCATCGGTAAAACGGCGGCGGCCCGCTTGGTCCTGGAAGAGGCGAAGAAGAATCAGGAGTCCCCTTTCAAGGAAGACGCCAAGTTCATCGAACTGGATGCCACCACCGCCCGCTTCGACGAGCGGGGCATCGCCGACCCCTTGATCGGCACCGTCCATGACCCCATCTACCAAGGGGCAGGGCCCCTGGGTATGTCGGGGGTCCCCCAGCCCAAGATGGGGGCGGTAACCAAGGCCCACGGGGGCATCCTCTTCATCGACGAGATCGGGGAGCTTCACCCCATTCAGATGAACAAACTCCTGAAGGTCCTGGAGGACCGGAAGGTGATTCTGGAGAGCTCTTATTACAACCCGGAGGACCAGAATGTGCCCCAGCACATCCACGAGATGTTCCAGCGGGGACTGCCGGCGGATTTCCGCCTGATCGGGGCCACCACCTGTCTGCCCGACAGCATCTGCCCCGCCCTTCGGTCCCGCTGCCTGGAAATCTACTTCCGGGGCCTGCTTCCGGAGGAGATCGGAGTCATCGCCCGAAATGCCGTCCAAAAAATCAATTTCACCGCCTGCGACGGTGCCATCGAGGTCATCAAGAAGTATGCCACCAACGGCCGGGAGGCTGTGAACATCGTGCAGCTGGCGGCGGGAGTGGCCCTGGGGGATGGCCGCCGGGAGCTGCGGGAGGAAGAAGTGGAGTGGGTGGTCAGCAGCAGCCAGATCACCCCCCGGCCGGAGAAGAAGGTCCCGGAAAAACCCCAGGTGGGCTTTGTGAACGGCCTGGCCGTTTACGGCCCCAACATGGGAACCTTGATCGATATTGAAGTTTCCACCTACAAGGCGGACAAGGGCCAGGGGCAGATCACCATCACGGGGATCGTGGAAGAGGAGGAGATGGGGAACGCCCAGCGGACCATCCGGCGCAAGGGCCTGGCCAAGGGCTCGGTGGAGAATGTCCTGACGGTTTTAAACAAGCACATGGATTTTTGCTGCCGGGATTATCACATCCATATCAACTTCCCGGGGGGAGTCCCCATCGACGGCCCCTCCGCCGGGGTCAGCATTGCTACGGCCATCTATTCCTCCCTGACGGACACCAGCGTGGACAACACGGTGGCCATGACGGGGGAGATCTCCATCCGGGGCTTTGTACGGCCCGTGGGGGGCGTGCCCGTCAAGATCGAGGCGGCCCGCCAGGCGGGGGCCAAGAAGGTCATCATCCCCCGGGACAACTGGCAGCAGATCTTCGGCACCTATGAAGACCTTCAGGTCATCCCCGTGGACACCCTCCAGGAAGTGCTGGATAAAGCCCTGGAACAGAAAAAGCCCGAGAGCCCCCGGGTCAAGGAACAGGAGGCCCGGGTCCTGACGGCGGCCCCCTGCTGAGAAACCAAAGTTGACTCCTGACAGATGGGCAAAGGTATGCTACACTAGTAGTGTACGCTTTGCTTTGCACATATGACGGAGGTGAGCTGTGTGTCCCATAAAATCATGCCCTTACTGCCTTTGCGAGGCGTTCTTGTGTTCCCCAATATGGTCATTCATCTGGATGTGGGCCGGGAACCGTCGGTAAAAGCCCTGGAAGAGGCCATGATCAAGGATAACAAGATTCTTCTGGTTGCCCAAAAAGAGGCCCGGATAGACGATCCCAAGCCCGGGGATATCTACACCGTGGGGACCATCGCCCAGGTCAAACAGATGCTGAAGCTTCCCGGCGGCACCATCCGGGTCCTGGTGGAGGGCCTGTACCGGGCGCGCATCGCCCGGTTTGTCAACCTGGAGCCCTTCTTCCGGGTGGAAATCCAGGAAGTACCGGAAGAGGTGGAGAAGAATTCGGAAGTGGAGGCCCTGATGCGCAGCGTCCTCTTCCAGTTTGAGCAGTACATCAAGCTCAGCAAGAAGATCCCCCCGGAAACCCTGGTGACCGTCTCCTCCATCGAGGAGCCCGGCCGCCTGGCCGATGTCATCTCTTCCCACCTGGTCCTGAAGGTTTCCCAGAAGCAGGAGATCCTGGAGGCGGACACCTTCAAGGAGCGCCTGGAGAAGCTCTCCGGCATCCTCAGCCGGGAGATGGAAATCCTGGAGATCGAGCGGAAGATCAACCTGCGGGTCCGCAAGCAGATGGAGAAGACCCAGAAGGAATATTACCTGCGGGAGCAGATGAAGGCCATCCAGAAGGAACTGGGGGAAAAGGACGAGCGGATGGCCGAGGCCGACGAGTACCGGGAAAAAATCGCGGAAGTGAAGCTGCCGGAGGAAGTGGAAGAAAAGGCCTTGAAAGAGGTGGACCGCCTGGAGAAGATGCCTCCCGCCGCGGCGGAGAGCGTGGTCATCCGCAACTACCTGGACTGGCTGCTGGCCCTCCCCTGGGAGGTCCAGACGGAAGACCGGCTGGACCTGGATGTGGCGGAGCAGATCCTGGAGGAGGACCACTACGGCCTGAAGAAGGTGAAGGAGCGCATCATCGAGTACCTGGCCGTGCGGCAGCTGGCCGACAAGATCAAGGGGCCCATCCTCTGCCTGATCGGGCCTCCCGGGGTGGGGAAGACATCCCTGGCCAAGTCCATCGCCCGGGCCCTGGAGCGGAAGTTCATCCGCATGTCCCTGGGCGGGGTGCGGGACGAGGCGGAAATAAGGGGGCACCGGCGCACCTACGTGGGAGCCCTCCCCGGAAGGATTATCCAGGGAATGCGTCAGGCCAAGTCGAAAAACCCTGTATTTTTGTTGGATGAAATTGACAAGATGTCCACCGATTTTCGGGGGGACCCCTCGGCGGCCCTCCTGGAGGTCCTGGACCCCGAGCAGAACAACACCTTCAGCGACCACTACATCGAGTGTGCCTTTGACCTGTCCAACGTCATGTTCGTCACCACCGCCAATTCCATCTACAACATCCCCCAGCCCCTGCTGGACCGGATGGAGACCATCTACCTCCCCGGCTACACGGAAGAGGAGAAGGTGAAGATCGCCGAGATGTTTCTCCTGCCCAAACAGGTGAAGGAAAACGGCCTGAGTCCCGAGAACCTGGTGGTTTCGGAGGCTACCCTGCGGCGCATCATCCGCCAGCACACCCGGGAGGCGGGGGTGCGGAACCTGGAGCGCCAGATCGCCGCCATCTGCCGCAAGACGGCCCGGGCCACGGCCAAAGACCGGGACAACCGGACCCGGGTGACGGTGCAGAACCTGGACAAATTCATCGGCATCCCCCGCTTCCGCTTCGGCCAGGCGGAGAAGGAAAGCGAGGTGGGGGTGGCCACAGGGCTGGCCTGGACGGAAAGCGGCGGGGATACCCTGGCCATCGAGGTGACCCTGATGAAGGGGAAGGGCCGGTTGACCCTGACGGGGAAACTGGGAGATGTCATGCAGGAATCGGCCCAGGCGGCCTTCAGCTACATCCGCTCCCGGGCCGAGGCTTTCAACCTGAGCCAGGATTTTCACGAGGAGAAGGATATTCACATCCACATCCCCGAGGGGGCCATCCCCAAGGACGGGCCCTCGGCCGGCATCACCATGGCCGCCGCCCTGGTCTCCGCCCTGTCGGAACGGCCGGTGCGGAAGGATGTGGCCATGACGGGAGAAATCACCCTGCGGGGCAGGGTCCTGCCCGTGGGGGGCATCAAGGAGAAGGTGCTGGCGGCCCACCGGGCGGGCATCAAGAAGATCCTCATGCCCCTGGACAACAAGAAGGACACCACGGAGATCCCCGCCAATGTCCGCCGCCGCATTGAAATCATCTTCGTGGACCAGATGGACCAGGTCCTCAGGGAGGCCCTGGAGGAGAAGGCCAAATGAAGGTGCATACGGCCCGTTACCTTCAGGGGGCTGTCAGGAAGGAGCAGTACCCCCCGGAGGAACGCCCCGAGGTGGCCTTTTTGGGGCGCTCCAACGTGGGGAAATCCTCCCTCATCAACAGGATACTGAACCGCAAGAAATTGGTCCAGGTCAGCTCCACCCCCGGAAAGACCCGGCTCATCAATTTTTTTGAAATCAACAATGCCTTTTATCTGGTGGACCTGCCCGGCTACGGGTACTCCCGGGTCCCCGACAGCGTCCGGGACGAGTGGCGCCGGATGATCGAGGAATATTTGACGGGCCGCATCCCCCTGAAGGGGGTGGTGATGCTGGTGGACATCCGCCACCACCCGACCCCGGCGGACGAGACCATGCTGGAGTGGCTGCGGTTTCACGGGTACCCCACCGTCCTGGTGGCCACCAAAGCGGACAAGGTCCCCCGGGGGCGCCGGCGGAAGGCCCTGGCGGACATCGCCGGGACGCTGCACCTGGGGGCCGATGAGCCCTTGATTCCCTTCTCCGCCCTTTCGGGGGAAGGGAAGGATGCCCTCTGGCGGCAGATTCAGGGTTTTCTTGACAGGTAAAGGGGAAAAAGGATATATTTAATTAGGTAAATTCGGGACTTCCACAAGAGAAGTTCTTTCTTTAAAAAGGGGGTCAATTCCTGTGGGCCAAGAGATGGAGAAAACCTACAAACCGGAGAAGGTGGAGGACAAGTGGTACCATTTTTGGGAGGAGGGAGGATACTTCCGCCCCGCCCTGCGCCGGGACCGGGAAACCTTTACCATCGTCATCCCGCCGCCCAACGTAACGGGGTCCCTGCACATGGGCCACGCCCTGGACAACACCCTCCAGGATATCCTGATCCGCTGGAAGCGGATGCAGGGCTACGACACTCTGTGGATGCCCGGCACCGACCATGCCGGCATCGCCACCCAGATCAAAGTGG
Source organism: Syntrophomonadaceae bacterium (assembly GCA_003561835.1). Taxonomy (GTDB): domain Bacteria; phylum Bacillota; class Dethiobacteria; order PWVN01; family PWVN01; genus PWVN01. Next base: position 911 of record PWVN01000270.1, on the reverse strand, counting down.
AGGAGCACCTGGCGGAGGAAGGGTTGAGCCGGCACCAGCTGGGCAGGGAGAAATTTTTGGAGCGGGTCTGGTCCTGGAAGGAGGAATACCACCGGCGGATCACCAACCAGCTGAAAAAGCTGGGGATTTCCTGCGACTGGTCCCGGGAACGCTTCACCATGGACGAGGGATGCTCCCGGGCGGTGCGGGAGGTCTTTGTGACCCTGTATGAAAAGGGGTTGATTTACCGGGGGGACTACATCATCAACTGGTGCCCCCGCTGCCATACGGCCCTTTCCGACATCGAGGTGGAACACGAGGACGAGGAGAGCACCCTGACCCATTTGAAGTACCCCTTAAAGGACGGTTCGGGGGAAATCGTGGTGGCCACCACCCGGGTGGAGACCATGCTGGGGGATACGGCGGTGGCCGTCAACCCCCGGGACAAACGGTACAAAAAGCTGGTGGGCAAGACGGTGGTCCTGCCCGTTATGGACCGGGAGATCCCCATCATTGCCGATGACTACGTGGAAATGGACTTCGGCACCGGGGCCGTCAAGGTGACCCCCGCCCACGACCCCAACGATTTTGCCATGGCCCAGCGCCACGGCCTGCCCCTGGTGGTGGTGATCTCGCCGGAGGGGACCATGACGGAGGCGGCGGGGAAGTATGCCGGCCTGGACCGCTACCAGGCCCGCGAGGTTCTGACGCGGGACCTGCAGGAGGCGGGGGTGGTCAAGGGCATCGACGACTACGGCCACTCCGTGGGCCACTGCCAGCGCTGCAGCACCGTCATCGAACCCCTCATCTCCAAGCAGTGGTTCGTGAAGATGAAACCCCTGGCGGAGCCGGCCATCCGGGCCGTGGTGGAGGGGGAGACCCGCTACGTACCCGCCCGGTTCACCAAGGTCTACCTGAACTGGATGGAAAAT
>PWVN01000184.1 GCA_003561835.1 Syntrophomonadaceae bacterium | reverse complement strand
GAACGCCTGCTTCACCTGCCCCACAGGGCCAGCCGGAATGCACTGGTCCACAGCCTTTTCCCCGGGATATCCGGCAGCTCCGTCAAGGATTTTGACATCTTTATCCGGTTTAAAGAGAGGGTTCAGTTGGACAGGATAGAAATGGTCCTTCATCTGCTGACGGCTGACTCGACGGAAGAGGTCATCCACCGGACCGTTACCCTCCTGGAAGAAGGGGAAGCTGCCGGGGGAAGCTATCCCGATATCCACCACTAGCAAGGATGTGTTATGCATGCCCGAAGAAGAGAAAAGCCCGAGAGCCCCCGGGTACCTTCGCCTGTACCGGTCGGGGGAACTGGAGCGGCGGGCAGCCGAAGCAGCAAGGCATGAAAAATCCTGCAATCTCTGCCCCCATAACTGCAGTATCGACCGGAGGAAGGACCTGGGGTTCTGCCGGGCCACCCACCGGGTGGTCCTTTCCAGTTACGGCCCCCATTACGGCGAGGAAGCGCCCCTGGTGGGCCGCAGGGGATCGGGTACCATATTTTTCGGCTACTGCAACCTGCGCTGCGTCTTCTGTCAAAACTGCGAACTCAGCTTTGGCGGTGAAGGCCGCATCGTCTCGGAAGACACCCTGGCCGGGGTGATGGTCCGGCTCCAGGAGGAATACCGCTGCCACAACATCAACCTGGTGACCCCCACCCATTTTGTCCCCAACATCCTGAAAGCCCTGATAACGGCCGTCCGGAAGGGCCTGCACCTGCCCCTGGTTTACAACTGCGGTGGGTACGAAAAGCTGTCCACCCTGCACCTGCTGGAGGGAGTTGTGGATATCTACATGCCGGATTTCAAATATGACCTGCCAAAGCGGGCCGAGGCCTATTCCCGGGCCGGGGACTACCCGGAGCGGGTAAAGGAGGCCCTGAAGGAGATGGACAGGCAGGTGGGGGGGCTGAAACTGGACTCCCGGGGCATCGCCTACCGGGGGCTCTTGATCCGGCACCTGATGCTGCCGGGAGGCCTTGAGGATACCAAAAATATCTTGAGGTTTCTAAAGGAAGAGCTGTCCCCCAATTGTTTGGTCAACCTGATGGATCAGTATTACCCCGCCCATGAAGCCCACAAATTCCCGGAGTTGATGACCGGAATCGACCCGGCGGATTTCCGGAAGGCCCGGGCTTACGCCCGGGAACTGGGTTTGCTTTTGGCCGATTGATGCACCACCCCGGGGGGTGGTTTTTTTTTGTCACTTTCCCCCCCGCCCACATATCATGTAGTAGTAGTGAGGAGGAGGTAATCCCGTGCACACCAAAAGAAATAAGGCCCTGCTCTTTCTGGGCCTGCTGGTTTTCATCCTGCTCTTCCTGTGGGGGCACCTTTTCCCCCGGCTGATGGCCCCCGGGGACGTCCACGAACCCGTCTCTGTAACCGGAAGCTTCAAAATTTGAATTTGATCAAAACATAATTGGAATCCCTCTTCTCCCGAAAAAGGAGAGAGGGTATTTCTTTTTCATCCATGTCCATTTTTCCGGCCAGTTCCAGGGCCAGTTCATCGACGGGCAGCGCAAATATGGTCTTGCCCCTGCGCAGTGCCTCAAAGGCATCCCGGGCATCGCGGCTCAGGGCGAAGAAGGTTTCCCCGTCAGAAAAGAGGGTGAGCCTGTCCAGGGAGCCACTCTTCAGGTCCCGGTTGAAGGCCTCCACCGCTTTTTTGCTCTGTTCCAGGGACAGGGAACGCTTCTTCAGAGACAGGATCAGGCTGATTTCCAGGAGGTTGCGGAAATCGAAGAAATAGCGTTTTTGCCCTCCCGTTTCCTCCACCTTTGCGGGTTTGAGGATCTCAAACTCCACCCAGTGGCGCAACTGCCGCAGGGTAATCCCCATAATCTTGCAAGCGGATTGAGAGCTGAAGTAATCCATGAGGCAGCCCCTTTCCATAAAAGACATATTATACTACATTATGTTATATTTTATGTCTCTTTGTCAAGTCCCTCTTTTTCCCTGTAATATTTATCAGGGAAGAAAATAAATTTACCATCCTTGGAATGCCTGCAGGTAAACTCCTTTCCGAGTCGAATATAAATTATAAGGCTTTTCCCCTGGGGGAAAGCAAATACAAGCGCAGGGAGTGGTAATCGGAACAAGGCCTGGGGGATGTACCTATCTAACAGAAATTAACTGCTTGAAAGGAGGAGATGAGAATGGCTGCACTGCATGAAATCTATAAATGCGGCATCTGCGAAAACATCGTGGAGGTGGTCCACGGAGGTAAAGGACAGTTGGTCTGCTGCAACGAGCCCATGGAACGGGAAGTGGAGAACACCGTCGATGCATCCAGGGAAAAGCATGTTCCCGTTGTGGAGGAAAAAGATGGGCAGGTGGCTGTCACCGTGGGCAGCGCCCTGCACCCCATGGAGGAGAAGCACTACATCGAGTGGATCGAAGCCACCGACGGCCAGAAGAGCCAAAAAGTCTTCCTGAAGCCGGGAGAGAAGCCCGAAGCCGGGTTTTCCGGAAGCAAGGGCTCCACAACCATCAGGGCTTACTGCAACCTGCACGGACTCTGGAAGGCCTAAGGTTCATTATAAGGGAAGGAAGGGATGAGAGGAATGGACAAGTACGAATGCTCTGCCTGCGGCTACATCTATGACCCGGAGGTGGGGGATGTGGAAAACGGCGTCCCCGCCGGGACCCCCTTCGAGGAACTGCCCGAAGACTGGTTCTGCCCTGTGTGCGGGGCGGAAAAGGAAGTGTTTGAAAAAGTGACCTAAAAGAAAAAAATTTTTAAGGGGCGGCGCGGCCGCCCCTTAACGTTTTTCGGCCAGGGCCATGATATCCTGCCACTGACCGGCACTGACAGGGACCACGGACAGGCGGGGGAGCCGGAGGAGGTCCCAATCCGGGGAAAACCCCTTTTCTTTAAGCACCTTCAGGGGAACCGGGCTTTTCAGGGGTGCCCCGGCCCGTACATCCACCACCAGGAAACGGGGGCCCACTTCTTTCGGGTCCGGATAGGGCCCCCGGGTTATTTCCGCCGTCCCCACGATGGCTCGTTCCTTTCCCGTATGGTAGATGAGGGCCAGGTCCCCCGCCTGCATGCGGGAGATATTTTTCAGGGCCTGGGGAGCCCGGACTCCGTCCCAAACCGTCTCCCCGTCCCGCACCAGGTCAGGGAAGGAATAATCCCCGGGTTCTGTTTTGAGAAGCCAGCGGTTGCCCATAAGGATTCTCTCCTGTCTTTACAGGGCCAGCATTTCCTGTATTCCATCGGGCTTAAAACCCACCACCAGCCCCTTGCCGTCGGTAAGCAGCGGGCGGTACATAGCCTTGGGGTTGTCCTGCAGCAGTTCCGCTACTTGCTGCGGGGCAAACCCGGAAATGTCAAGCTTCAGGTCTTTAAAGGTTTTGCTCCCTCTGTTCACCAGGTCCGATACCTGTAGGTTGCCCACTTTCGCCAATTCCATGATTTCGCCTGCTGTTGGGGTTTCCTTCAGGATGTTGCGGTACTCAAATTCCACTTCCCGTTCCGAAAGCCACGCTTTCGCTTTTCGACAGGTGGTTCACGTGGGGAAACAATAGAATTTCAGCATGGAGATCCTCCTCACATTTTTCTCCCGGGTTTACCCAAGAGTTGTCTATAGGAACCCGGGTTCTATCTAATCATTCTATACACCGGCCCAGAAACCCTGCAGATTGAGGGTATACAAAGGAAAAAATAGGATCCTGCGATCACGATTCCCCGGGTCGAAGAAAAATTTCGGGTAAATTTAAGCGGAGACCCGAAAGGATCTCCGCTTTGCCGTTGGCAGG
>PWVN01000076.1 GCA_003561835.1 Syntrophomonadaceae bacterium | reverse complement strand
CTCTGGGTGAAAGTCAAAAAGGCCTGGCGGAACCGGGATGCCTTTTTAAAAGAATTTGGCTACGGCGAGGACCTGAAATGAAACAGTGGCAGAGCGAGGGCCTGGTCCTGCGCATCCGGCCCTACAGCGAATCGGACAAGCTGGTAACCCTTTTCACCCTGGAGGGAGGAAAGGTGCCGGCCCTGGCCCGGGGAGCCCGGAAGACGAGGAGCAAGCTCGCCGGGGTGGTGGACTCCTTCTGCCGGGGGGACTACCTCCTGTACCGGGGCAAAACCTTCACCACCATCCAGCAGGCCACCCTCCTGGAGGGCTTCCGCCGTCTCCGGGAAGACGTCCCCCTCTACTTCAGCGCCCTGTACCTGTGCGAACTCCTGGAAAAGGTCCTGGAAGAGCACCACCCGGCGGAAGGCGTTTACCGCCTGGCCCTTAAGGCCCTTAAGGCCCTGAACGACGGGGAGCTCCCCCGGGAACTGGTGGTGCGGGCTTTCGAGCTCCTCCTCCTCAAGGAGCTGGGGTATTCCCCCTCCCTGACCGGCTGCGTGGAGTGCGGCCGCCGGGAAGGGCCCTTTCTCCTCTCCCCGGCGGCGGGGGGCCTTCTGTGCCGGGGATGCCTGGGGCAGGAGAGGGGTGTTGCCCTCTCTTCCGGCAGCATCGCCCTGATGCAGCGGATCCTGGAGAGGGGGCTTGGAGGGCTGAAGGTGGTCCGGGTCCCGGCGGCGCAGCTCAAGGAGCTTCGCCAGGGGTCCTGGGACTTTTTTCTTTACAATACGGGAATCAAAAACGTCAAGAGCAGGGCCTGCCTGGAAAACCTCCCCGGATAAAAGGCAAACTTTCCGCACAAACTATAAAAAACCATTGGGAGGTTTTCGTCATGGAAATCACACTGGAGCAGATAGATTTAATCCGTCAGCGGACGGGGACGGGATACAAGGAGGCCCGGGAAGCCCTGGAGGCTTCGGGAGGCAGCCTGGTGGATGCCCTGGTCATGCTGGAAGGCAGCGGGGGATTCCCCTATGAACAGGAGGCGGCGAACCCTGCCGGCACCGTCCCCTACCAGGGCATGCAGGAGCAGCCCCGGGGCAATGGGAAAGGGGCCCGGAAGATGGGCATGCTCAAGCAGAACAAGATCGTTTCGGGTCTGGCGGACTTGAGCCGGAGGAGCAAGATCAGGATCACCCTTCCGGGGGAGAGGAAGGTGGAAATCCCGGTCGTCCTGGGGGTGGCGGGGGTGGTTCTGGCCCCCAAGATTGCCGCTCTCTCGGGCATGGCCCTGCTGCTGGCCAAGTCCTCCATGTCGGTGGACTATTCGGGGAGCAACGGCCAGGGCCGGGATGGGATGGAGGAAGAGAACTCTTGACAACTCTTCCCCTTTTTGTTAAGTTAGACGTAACCTGTCTCACATACGAAGGATAAACGTGATGAACAAGGAAGTATCCGGAAAAACTCTTTTACAGCGAGCCGGGGGCGGTGGGAAGCCCGGCAGAGAGCCCCGGTGAAAGGCCCTTGGGAGCGGACTTTAATGAAGGGGGCCCCCCGGGGGGGCCAAATAGGGTGGAACCGCGGGCCAGATCCCGTCCCTAAACTGTCAGGGGGCGGGTTTTCCTTTAGGGTCAAAAACTGAACATGCGGAAGGAGCGGGAACGGTGAATTTTCAAGAGATTATTTTAACGCTGCAGTCTTACTGGGCAAAGCGGGGGTGCGTCATCTGGCAGCCCTACGATGTGGAAACGGGGGCCGGCACCATGAACCCGGCCACCTTCCTCAGGTCCATCGGGCCCGAACCCTGGTCCGTGGCCTATGTGGAGCCCTCGCGGCGGCCGACGGATGGCAGGTACGGGGAAAACCCCAACCGCCTCTACCAGCACCACCAGTTTCAGGTCATCATCAAGCCGGCGCCGCCGGACATCCAGGACCTGTACCTGGACAGCTTGCGGGAGCTGGGCATCGACCCCCTGGAACACGACATCCGCTTTGTGGAGGACAACTGGGAATCCCCCACCCTGGGGGCCTGGGGGCTGGGCTGGGAGGTGTGGCTGGACGGCATGGAGATCACCCAGTTCACCTATTTCCAGCAGGCCGGCAGCATCGACCTGGAGATGGTCCCCGTGGAGCTGACCTACGGGCTGGAGCGCATCGCCATGTATATACAGGAGAAGGAGAATGTCTTCGATGTCATCTGGGTGGGGGACATCACCTACGGGGATGTCTTCAAACAGGCGGAGCGGGAGCATTCCGTCTACTCCTTCGAGGTGGCGGACACCAAAACCCTCTTTGACCTCTTCAACGTCTACGAGGCCGAGGCCCGCAGGCTCCTGGAGCAGGGCCTGGTCTTCCCCGGGTACGACCATGTGCTGAAGTGCTCCCATACTTTCAACGTCCTGGATTCCCGGGGTGCCATCAGCGTCACGGAGCGGACGGGCTACATCACCCGGGTCCGGGGCCTGGCCCGCCTGTGCGCCAGGGAGTACCTGAAGAGCCGGGAGGCCCAGGGGTACCCCCTGCTGAAGAAAGGAGGAGCATAATCATGGCAGACAAAATGGCAGGAAAAAAAGATCTGGTTCTGGAAATCGGCTGCGAGGAGATCCCCTCCCGCTTCATGCCCCCGGCGCTGAAAATGCTGGAGGAGGAGGCCTGCAAGATGTGGTCCTCCTCCCGTTTATCCTACGACGGGGCGGCTGCCCTGGGCACCCCCCGGCGCCTGATCCTCCTGGTCTCCGGCCTGGCGTCGGAACAGGTGGAGGTACAGGATAAGAAGAAGGGCCCCACCGCCGCCGCCGCCTTCGACGGGGAAGGGAACCCCACCCGGGCTGCCCGGGGCTTTGCCCGCAGCCAGGGGGTGGCCGTTTCGGACCTGAAGAGGGAGGTCCTGGACGGGACGGAATATGTATTTGCCCACAAAAAAATGGAGGGGCGAAAGACCCGGGAACTGCTGCCGGAGCTTTTGCCCGCCCTGGTCCAGCGGCTTACCTTCCCCAAACCCATGATCTGGGAATCCCGGGAGGTCCGCTTCGCCAGGCCCATCCGCTGGCTCTGCTCCCTGTACGGGGAGGAGCCGGTGCAGTTTTCCTACGCCGGCGTGGAAAGCGCCCCAAAAACCTACGGCCACCGCTTCCTTTCCCCGGGGCCCCACGAATGCCCGGCGGCGGGGAACTTCCTCCAGATCCTCAGGGACAACTATGTCCTGGTGGATCCCGAAGAGCGCCGGGAGAAAATCCTGGCGGAAACCACCCGGGCTGCCCGGGCCCTGGGAGGAGAAGCTCTGATGGAGGAGGATTTGCTGACGGAGGTGAACTACCTGGTGGAGTACCCCCTGGCGGTGACGGGCTCCTATTCCCGGGATTACCTGCGCCTGCCCCGGGAGGTCCTCATCACCACCATGCAGAGCCACCAGCGCTTCTTCCCCGTCCAGGAAGCCGGAGGGAAGGGGCTTTTGCCCCACTTCATCACCATCGCCAACGGGGTGGAACACTTCCGGGAAAATGTCCAGAAGGGCAACCAGCGGGTCCTGCGGGCCCGGCTGGCCGATGCCGACTTTTTCTACAGGGAGGATTTGAAGACCCCCCTGGAGGAGAAGGTGGAGGGCTTGAAAGATATCGTTTTCCAGGAGGATCTGGGGACCCTCTGGCAGAAGACCCTGCGAATCCGGGACATCTCGGAAACCCTCTGCAGCCTTCTCGGCCTGGCCCGGGAGGAGACAGGGACGGCCCTGAGGGCAGCCTTCCTCAGCAAGGGGGACCTGGTCACCAGCATGGTCTACGAATTCTCCGAACTCCAGGGGGTCATGGGGAGGGAGTACGCCCTCAAGGGGGGGGAGAAGCAGGAGGTGGCGGCGGCCATTTTCGAGCACTATCTGCCCCGCTTTGCCGGGGACGAAGTGCCGGAGAACCCCGCCGGGGCCGTGGTGGCCCTGGCGGACAAACTGGACAACATCGTGGCCTCCTTTGCCCGGGGGAAGGAGCCCACGGGCTCCCAGGACCCCTACGCCTTGCGGCGCCAGGCCCTGGGGATCATCGCCATTCTGGAGGCCCGGGAGTTTTCCCTGGCCCTGAAAGACCTGCTGGGCCGGGTCTATGACCGCATCGCGGCAGATGCCGCCGGGTCTCTCAAGGGCCGGGAGGAAACGGTGGAGCGGGTCTTCGATTTCATCCGGCAGCGGCTGAAATTCGTCCTCCTGGAGGAAAAGCTCCGCTACGACGTGGTGGATGCCCTCATCCATTCCCGCAGCCAGGACCTCTACCTGACGGCCCTTCGGGCCCGGGAGCTGGACGAAGAAGTGGAGTCGGAGGCCATCCGGGAACTCCTCAAGGCCTACACCCGGGTGGTGAACCTGGCAGCCAGGGCCCCGGAGGGGGCGTCCGTTGCGGAGGACCTGCTGGCGGAGCCGGAGGAGAGGGAGCTCTACCGGGCCTGCGCCCTTCTGGAGCGGGAGGCCCGGGACCTGCTGGGCCGGGGGGACTTCACCGGCTTCCTGAAGGCGGGGGCCGGCATCCGGCCGGCGGTGGACGGCTTCTTCGACAGGATCATGGTCATGGTGGAGGAGGAAGGCCTGCGGAACAACCGCCTGGCCCTCCTGAAGAAAATCCGCGACCTTTTCCTCGATGTGGTGGACCTGGGGAAGATTGTCTCTTCTTGAGAGGGCTTGAAAGGTGAGCAGGGCCTTAAACAAAAAATAATTTCATCTCCCTGCAGGGATTTCCCCGACTTATATAGTATATACTATTTAGACGCAGCATACATATATAGTATGACATATTATTCGAACAGGGGGTGACAAGCATAGAACTGACCAATCGCCAGGAGAGGATTTTGGAGATCGTCAAAAAGAACGGCCCCATCTCCGGGGAGGAGATCGCTTCCCGCCTGAGCCTGAGCCGGGCCACCCTGCGGCCCCACCTGGCCGTCCTGACCATGTCCGGCATCCTGCATGCCCGTCCCCGGGTGGGGTACTTCTATGCCGGCAAAACCCAGGAAACCCTGATTTCCGAGACTCTGAAGAAGATCAAGGTGCGGGACTTCAAGAGCCGGCCCGCCGTCATCAAGGAAGCCACCTCCGTCTACGATGCCCTGGTGGCCCTCTTCCTGGAGGATGTGGGCACCCTCTACGTGGTGGAGGAGGGCAGTATCCTTCTGGGGGTGGTTTCCCGGAAGGATTTCCTCAAGTGCACCATGGGTGGGGCCGACCTGCAGAAGATGCCCGTGGGCATCATCATGACCCGTATGCCCAACATCATCACCACCACCCTGGATGAAACCATCGTGGAGGTTTCCCACAAGATCATGGAATACGAGGTGGATTCCCTGCCGGTGGTTAGGGAAACCGCCGGGGAGAAACTGGAAGTTGTCGGCCGGGTCACCAAGACGAACCTGGCCCGGGTCCTGGTCGCCCTGGGCGGCCGGGAATAGGAAGGAGGAGCGATTTGGTAAGCGATCATGAAAAGCCCGTTGTCTATGTGGTTTCCGACTCCATCGGAGAAACCGCCGAATTCGTCGTAAAAGCCGTGGCCAGCCAGTTCAATTCCGGCCATGTCACCATCCAGCGCATCCCCTTTGTGGAAGACGTGGAGACCATCCGGGAAGTGGTGGAGGAAGCGGCCCAGTTTCGCAGCGTCATCGCCTATACCCTGGTCCTGCCGGAGCTTCGGGAGGAAATGGAGCGGTTGGTGGCGGAGAAAAACCTGCCCACCGTGGATGTCATGGGGCCCATGCTGAATGCCTTCGCCAAGATCATGGATGTGTCCCCCAAGATGGAGCCGGGCCTGGTGCGCCGCCTGGACGAACACTATTTCCGCCGCATCGCCGCCATCGAGTTCGCCGTCAAGTACGATGACGGCAAGGACCCCCGGGGCCTGCTGCTGGCGGATGTGGTCCTGGTGGGGGTCTCCCGGACCTCCAAGACGCCCCTCAGCATGTACCTGGCCCACAAACGGATCCGGGCGGCCAACCTGCCCCTGGTGCCGGAGGTGGACCCGCCGGAAGAGCTCTTCTGGCTGCCACCGAAGAAAATCATGGGTCTGACCATCAAACCGGACATTCTCAACGAGATCCGCCAGGAACGCCTGAAGTCCCTGGGCCTCAAGGCCCAGGCCAGCTACGCCAGCATGGAGAGGATCATGGAGGAACTGGATTATTCCGATAAAATCATGAAGCGGGTGGGATGCCGCGTCTTCGACGTGTCCAACAAGGCCGTGGAAGAAGTGGCCGGCAAGATCATGGCCTGCACCAAGGAGGAGGGACTCGTATGACGGAGGAGAAACTGGTCTATTTATTCGAGGAAGGAAATGCCCAGATGAAGGAACTCCTGGGGGGGAAGGGGGCCAACCTGGCGGAGATGACCCGCATCGGCCTGCCCGTTCCCCCGGGCTTCACCATCAGTACCGGGGCCTGCCGCACCTTTTTTGAGGAGGATAAGGCCATCCCCCAAAGCCTCCAGGAGGAGTGGGCCGCCGCTCTGAAGACCCTGGAAGGGGCCCTGGGGAAGGAGTTCGGCAGCCCCGAAAACCCCCTCTTGGTATCCGTCCGCTCCGGGGCCGTCCATTCCATGCCCGGCATGATGGATACCATCCTGAACCTGGGGTTAAACGACAAAACCTTGGAAGGTCTGGCCGCCTCCTCGGGGAACCGGGCCTTCGCCCTGGACTGCTACCGCCGTTTTATCCAGATGTTCTCCGATGTGGTTTTGCACATTGACCACTTCTACTTTGAAGAGGCCCTGACGGCCCAGAAGATGGAGGCGGGGGTCCAGCAGGACCCGGACCTGTCGGAGGCAGACCTTGAAAAGCTCATCACAGCCTACAAGGGTATCGTCAAAAACCATACCCGTAAGGGCTTCCCCCAGGAGCCCCTGGAGCAGCTGGAGCTGGCCGTCAAGGCCGTCTTCGATTCCTGGGACAACCAGCGGGCCCGGGTGTACCGGCGTTTGAACAGGATCCCCGACCACCTGGGAACAGCGGTGAACGTCCAGGCCATGGTCTTCGGCAACATGGGGGAAGACAGCGGCACCGGGGTGGCCTTTACCCGGAACCCCTCCACCGGCGAGAAGAAGATTTACGGCGAATTCCTTATCAACGCCCAGGGGGAAGACGTGGTGGCGGGCATCCGCACCCCCCTCCCCATCGAGCGGATGGGGGAGAAAATGCCGGGGGTACATAAAGAGTTTTTGGATGTCTGCGCCCTCCTGGAGAAGCACTACCGGGACATGCAGGATATCGAATTCACCGTGGAAAAGGGCAAGCTCTTCCTCCTGCAGACCCGGACGGGGAAGCGGACCACCGCTGCCGCCGTCAAAGCGGCGGTGGACATGGAGTCGGAAGGGCTTATCGACAGGGAGGAGGCGGTGATGCGGGTGGATGCCTCCCAGATCGACCAGCTCCTCCACAGCCAGATCGACCCCGGGGCAAAGCTCAAGGTCATCGCCACGGGCCTGCCCGCCTCCCCGGGGGCCGCCAGCGGCAAAATCGTCTTTGATGCCGACAAGGCGGAGGAGATGGCCGAGACGGGCGAGAAGGTCCTTTTGGTCCGCACGGAAACCACTCCCGACGACATCCACGGCATCGTAGCGGCCCAGGGGGTCCTGACCACCCGGGGCGGCATGACCAGCCATGCCGCCGTGGTGGCCCGGGGCATGGGGAAACCCTGCGTCTGCGGCTGCGAGGCGGTGGAAATCGACGGGGCCCTGGGGATCATGGAAGTGGAGGGCCTGACTCTCAAGGAGGGGGAGCTCCTGTCCATCGACGGGTCCACGGGCCGGGTCATCCGGGGACAGGTCCCCCTGATCCCCCCCAGGCTCAGCAGCGAGTTTCAGCATTTCCTCTCCTGGGCCGATGAGTACCGGGACATGGGGGTCAGGGCCAACGCCGACACCCCCGAGGATGCGGCCAAGGCCCGGGAGTTCGGGGCCCAGGGGATCGGACTCTGCCGGACGGAGCACATGTTCATGGCCCAGGAGCGCCTGCCGGTGGTCCAGGAGATGATCCTGGCCGGCGACAAAAAAGAGAGGGACCGGGCCCTGGCCCGCCTCCTGCCCATGCAGCAGCAGGACTTCAAGGAGATTTTCCGGGCCATGGCCTCCCTGCCCGTGACCATACGCCTTCTGGACCCGCCCCTGCACGAGTTTCTTCCCAACCTGGAGAAACTGGTCATCGAGAGGACCCGCCTCAAGTGTTCCGGGGCCCCGGAGAAGGAGATCTACGAGAAGGATAAGCTCATCAAGCAGATCCGCTCTCTCAGCGAGGCCAACCCCATGCTGGGCCACCGGGGCTGCCGCCTGGGCATCCTCTTCCCGGAGATCTACGAGATGCAGGTGGACGCCATCTTCCACGCGGTGGCGGAGCTGCAGGACGAGGGGATCCAGGTAACCCCCGAGATCATGATTCCCCTGGTGGGGACCAGCCGGGAGCTGGAAATCCTGCGGCAGATGGTGGAGGAGCGGGCCCTGGCCATCTCCCGGGAGCAGGGCCGGGAGTTTCACTACCTGGTGGGGACCATGATCGAGCTCCCCCGGGCCTGCGTCACCGCCGGGTCCATCGCCGCCCATGCCGATTTCTTCTCCTTCGGCACCAACGACCTGACCCAGACCACCTTCGGCTACAGCCGGGATGATGCCGAGAGCAAGTTCCTTCACCATTACATCAACAGCAAGATTATCCCCGAGAACCCCTTCGCCGTCCTGGACAGGGAAGGGGTGGGGGACCTGGTCAAAACCGGGGTGGACCGGGGGCGCCGGGAAAAGCCCGGACTGAAGATGGGGATCTGCGGGGAGCACGGCGGCGACCCCAGTTCCATCGATTTCTGCCAGCAGGTGGGCCTCAACTACGTCAGCTGCTCCCCCTTCCGGGTGCCGGTGGCCCGGCTGGCCGCCGCCCAGGCCGCCCTGAGGATGAAAAAGGCGGGTAAGGGCTAGGAAAAAGGGCAGAAAACAAATCCTTTCTGGGCACAAAAAAAAGGGCCGCTCTAATCAGAGCGGCCCCGGCTTTCTATGAGGTTTCGCACGAAGTCCACGGCAAAGCGGAAGACGCGCACAAAGAAATTGGCCTGCCGGACATCCTCCGCCGCCACCAGGGCTCCCTCGTTCACCATATAGCCGTCTACCATCACCTGGATCATGCCCACCTTGTCTCCCTGGGAGACGGGGGCCACGGGGGCCTCCAGGATGTTCTTCACCAGTTCCACCGGGGAGTTTTGGCCCACGGGAACCATCACCTTCAGGGGTGAGGCCACGGTAACCTTCAGCTCCCGCTCCCGGCCCCTCTGCAGGGGCACCTCTCCCGCGATGTCTCCGGGAGAGTAGATGACCTCCAGGGCGAAATTGCGGAACCCGTAATCCAGGAGCTGCCGGGCGGCATTCGCCCGGGCTTTGTCCGATTCGGTGCCCAGGACCACGGCGATAAGGCGGACATCATTTTGCACCGCCGTGGCGGCCAGGCAGTGCCCCGCCTCCTCCGTCCAGCCCGTCTTCAGCCCGTCAGCCCCCGTGTAGCGCCCCAGGAGGGGGTTGCGGTTTGGCTGAGGGATATCGTTGAAGGTAAAGGACATTTGGGACTCCAGCTTCAAGAGCTCCGGCTGGTTGAGGACGATTTCCCGGCTCAGGATGGCGATATCCCGGGCACTCATGTAATGGCCGGCGGCAGGAAGGCCCGTGGAGTTCTCAAACCGGGTGTTGGTCATGCCCAGGGCCTCGGCCCTCTCGTTCATGGCCCGGACAAAATGCTCCTCGCTGCCCATCAGGTGCTCCGCCACGGCGATACAGGCATCGTTGGCCGACACCACCGAGATGCCCGTGACCAGGTCCCCGAAGGTGACCTGCTGGCCCACATTAAGGAACATGGTGGACCCCCCCAGGCGCCAGGCCCTCTCGCTGGTGACGATGATATCCTCCAGGTGGGCCCGGCCCTCCTGCAGGGCTTCAAAGGCCAGCAGCTGGGTCATCATCTTGGTGATACTGGCGGGGGGCAAGGCCTTGTCGGCGTTCTTCGCATACAGGATGCTCCCCGTCTCCGCCTCCATCAGGATGGCTGCCTCGGCTTCCACTTCAAAGGGCATCAGGTCGGCGGTGGGCGCTCCCACAGCAACCCCCCCGGGCAGGGCCAGAATCAAGGCAAGGGTCAAAATCACAGCGGTCTTCCACAGTCTCTGCAGCATGGGTGTCTACCTCCTGTTGGCGTACGTCGAGAAGTCGGTTTTCATGCACTAATATAATATACGGCCTCGGAGGCAGAATTCCTGCAAGAAAAAAATGGGACACGGGGACAGGGACCTTGTCCCACTTACGTAAGTTTACTTTTGGGCCTGACCCCGAAAGTGAACTTACTCAACATAAAGGGGCTAAATGGTGGGGGGGTTGCCGCATAAAACCCGGGGGCCCTGGCAATAATAAAGTGTGTTGCACAAAAATATTTTAACGGGCAGGAGATTTTTCCTGGGAAGTGGAATACCCCTATATAGAACAGATGTTTTTGCTCCCGGATATGGTGAGCTTTTTCTTTCTCTGGCCCCTTCAGCAGCGGGTACAAACCCCGCACATAAATGCCCTGGAGGCAAAATATACTTTTCCTAGAGGAAAATAAAAAATTGGCCAAAAATGTTTGCCTCCCGGCAGGATTATCGCTCTGGCTGGCGAAATAGAAACAGTCAAATTTCCCCGATTGCTGGTGGTATGATGTCGAAACTGATCCCGGAAGAAGTGGTGGAGGAGGTCCGGCACTCCTTCGACCTGGTGAAGGTAATCTCCGGCTACCTGGAGCTGAAGAGGTCCGGGCGGAATTACGTGGGCCTGTGCCCCTTCCACCAGGAAAAGACCCCTTCCTTTATGGTCTCCCCGGAAAAGCAGATCTTTCACTGCTTCGGCTGCGGCCAGGGGGGGAACATCTTCACCTTCATCATGGAGAGGGAAAACCTTTCCTTCCCCGAGGCCGTCAAGTACCTGGCCAAGCAGGCGGGAATCCGGGTGCCGGAGCGGGAGATGACGCCAGCCCAGAAGCAGCAGGCAGCCCTGAAGGAAGAGCTAAAAAAGGCCATGGACCTGGCAGCCCAGTTTTACCACATCATCCTGGAAAAAAAGCCGGCCGGCCGGAAAGCCCTGGAGTACCTGAAGCAGAGGGGCCTTTCGGAGGAAACCGTCAAAATGTTTAACCTGGGCTTCGCCCCGCCAGGCTGGGAAAACCTCCTCACCTTTGCCCGGAAGCGGGGCCTGCCCCCAGACCTGCTGCACAAGGCGGGCCTGGCCGGCCTTCGCCCCTCGGGAGGCCATTACGACAACTTCCGGAGCCGCATCATCTTTCCCATCTGCAACCTCCAGGGGGAAGTGGTGGGACTGGGAGGCAGGATTTTCGGCGAAGGGGAGCCCAAGTACTACAACTCCCCCCAGACGGCCCTCTACGACAAGAGCAGGAACCTCTTCGGCCTGGACCAGGCCCGCCGGGGAATCCGGGACCAGGGGTTTTCCATCATCATGGAAGGGTACATGGATGCCATCATCGCCCACCAGCACGGCATAAAAAACGCCGTGGCATCCCTGGGGACCTCGGTGACGACGGAGCAGGCGGGGCTTCTCCGGGTGCAGGCAGCAGAGGTGGTCATCGCCTACGATGCCGACACCGCCGGGGACGCCGCCACCCTGCGGGGCCTGGAAATCCTCAAGAAAGCCGGCTGCGCCGTCAGGGTCGCCGAACTCCCCCGGGACATGGACCCGGACGACTTCATCCGGGAGCAGGGCTCCGAGGCCTTCAGCAGGGACATCATCGGCAAAGCCCTCCCCCTGGTGGACTACCGCTTGAAGAAGGCCCGGGAGAAGCACAACCCCAAGGGCGATACCCCGGGAAAGCTCTCCTACTCCCGGGAGGCGGTGGCCATCCTGGCGGAAATATCCGATAACCTGGAGAGGGAGCACTATATCAGCAGCCTGGAAGAGGAACTCTCCCTGCCGGCGGATTCCCTCCGGCGGGAAATCCGTAAGCTGCTGAGAGGTTCCTCTCATAAAATAACAGAAAAAGGCAAAACTAATGCTATTGAAATCTCCCTGCAGCAGGGGCAAAAATCCCCGGCGGACAGTGCCGAACGGACCCTCATCGCCTTTATCCTGCACAAACCGGAACTGGTGGCTGACCTCAAAGACGGGGGCTTGACCCCAAAGGATTTCACCAACGCCATCTACAGAGATGTCCTGGAAAAGATCCTGGAACTGGATTCCCGGGGTGAAGGTATCCTCCTGGCCCGGATCATGGACAGTTACGAGGACAAAAAGATTCAGAGAATCCTGGCCAACCTGGGCATGGAAGAGGGAACCGACGACGCTCTGGCGAAAAAGGTGCTGTCGGACTGTATGAAAAGGATAAAATTAACGAAACTTAACAAGGAAAGAAAAAATATTGAAACATTGATGCAGGAAATGGAGAAGGGAAAAGAGAATGAAAGAATGAACGAACTGCTCAAAGAATGGGAGCGGCTGCTAAAATTGGAGGACAGCATCCTGCATCCTCGAGAAAGGAGGGAATAAGGACATGGCAAAGAACGAAGAAAAAGACATGAACGACAAGGTCAACCTGCAAAATGCCCAGGAAGTCCTCATCAAGAAGGGCAAAAAACGCGGCATCCTGACCTACAAAGAAATCATGAATTCCCTCCAGGAGTTCGAGTTGAACACGGAAGAGATCGATGACTTCTACGAGAAGCTGTCCCGGCTGGGAATCGACGTGGCCGACGAGACGGAAGAACTGGAACTCATGGATGAAGATGCGGACAAAACCCCTCCTGAAGAGGTGGATTTGACCATTCCCGAAGGGGTCAGCATCAATGACCCCGTGCGGATGTACCTGAAGGAGATCGGGAAGATCCCCCTGCTGACCGCCGATGAAGAGATCGACCTGGCCAAGAAGATGGAAGCCGGCAGCGAGGACGCCAAACGGCGCCTGGCCGAAGCCAACCTGCGCCTGGTGGTCAGCATCGCCAAGAAATATGTGGGCCGGGGCATGCTCTTCCTGGACCTGATCCAGGAAGGGAACCTGGGCCTCATCAAGGCCGTGGAGAAGTTCGACTACCACAAGGGCTACAAGTTCAGCACCTACGCCACCTGGTGGATTCGCCAGGCCATCACCCGGGCCATCGCCGACCAGGCCCGGACCATCCGGATCCCCGTCCACATGGTGGAGACCATCAACAAGCTGATCCGTGTATCCCGCCAGCTGGTCCAGGAACTGGGCCGGGAGCCCGCCCCCGATGAAATCGCCGAGGAGATGGGCATCACCGAGGACCGGGTCCGGGAAATCCTGAAAATCGCCCAGGAACCCGTCTCCCTGGAAACCCCCATCGGCGAGGAGGATGACAGCCACCTGGGGGACTTCATCGAGGACCAGGACGTCCAGGCCCCGGCGGAAGCCGCCGCCTTCGAGCTCCTCAAGGAGCAGCTGGAAGACGTGCTGGATACCCTGACCCCCCGGGAGAGAAAGGTCCTGCGGCTGCGGTTCGGCCTGGATGACGGTCGTTCCCGCACCCTGGAGGAAGTGGGCCAGGTCTTCGGCGTCACCCGGGAGCGGATCCGCCAGATCGAGGCCAAGGCCCTGCGGAAACTCCGCCATCCCATGCGGAGTAAGCGCCTAAAGGATTACCTGGAATAGGGAAACCCCGGAGGGATGAACCTGCTGCGGGAGGGCCTCAAGGGGGTCCCCCAAGACCCCTGATTTATAAAGATTTACAAGGAAAAAGGGGTGGAAAAGGAGCTGCACAGGCAAAAAATAACTGCAGAAAACTATTGACTCACCCCCTGATTTCCTTTATAATAAACTTTGCACAATTGGGCCTTCCTCAGTAGCTCAATGGTAGAGCAACCGGCTGTTAACCGGTAGGTTGTAGGTTCGAATCCTACCTGGGGAGCCAATTTTATTATGTCATGGGCCTATAGCTCAGTTGGTAGAGCAACCGGCTCATAACCGGTCGGTCCCAGGTTCAAGTCCTGGTGGGCCCACCAATTTCATCGGCCCCTTGGTCAAGCGGTTAAGACACCGCCCTTTCAAGGCGGTAACACGGGTTCGAGTCCCGTAGGGGTCACCATGGGCGAATAGCTCAGCTGGGAGAGCACCTGCCTTACAAGCAGGG
>PWVN01000258.1 GCA_003561835.1 Syntrophomonadaceae bacterium | reverse complement strand
GTGGAGCAGGCGGCCTTTTCTCCCCCGAATAAGCCGCCTGCTCCACCTTCTGAAACTTCGCCCCCATAACGGCGATCAGTACACTGGTTCCCAACACTGCCAGGGCAAGGGTGACTCCAAAAATTTTCACTAACAGCATCTCGACAGCCTCCTTTTACGTTTTTGTGACCCTTTGGTCATGTGACTTGTCGTTCATATGACTCTATGGTCATAATAGCACGGGGCGAGCATCCTGTCAATCCCTGTTAAACAAAGTTAACAAATTTGGACCCAACTGAAAAAAGCCGGGGAATCACAAGATTTGGTTGCATATAACCGATCCTCTCATCAACTTTACTACATCAAAAAATTGGGGCGGCCCCAAGGGGCCGCCTCAAATATTCTGGTTAAAAAACAACACCGCCGCGCCGCCCTTCCCGGGTTCCGGGATTGTTAACCCGAAAGCCGGGAAAACCTGGCCCGGGATTCCGGGAAATCCGCGCTCAGGGCCAAACCGCAGACCAGAAAGAAGACCCCTCCCGCCAGGAAGGCCGCCGGCAGGGAAGCAAAATCGACGGGGGGTACAGGGGGGGCGTCAAACATCATGGCGACCATCCCGGCTGCGTACATCCCCACGGCAAACCACTGGTACAAGCGGAGCCCGGCCACAACCCTGGTCATGGGCTCCCCCCGGTACCCCTCCTCAAAGAACCGGACCGCCCCGGCCAGGGTCAGGTACAACCCCGAAATCAGGGTCATGGAAGCCTGGGCCCTCCAGAGCCGCACCAGCAGGAGCCCCAGGAACAGGTTTCCCAGAATGGAGTAGAGCTGGGTGGGATAGATGGGGATTCCCCCAAAGCCTGCCAGGCTTAAGACCCGGGAGTGAGGGTTATTCACGACGATTCCCCGGCTCCGGGGGGCCGGCATCCCGTGGCAGCAACCCTGAACAATGCACCGGAGCCTGCCGATGGCCTGAACCCAGGGGCCGGCCAGGCAGAAGGCCGTCAAGACCAGAAGGACCCCTCCGGTATGGAAGGAGAGCACCCACCCTGCCGCGATGATCCCCAGCACCCCGCCGAAGTAGCCGAAGGGCCTGCTGAGACTGCCTTGCTTACCCACCAGGGCCTGGCCTACCAGGGCCGCACCCACCAGGCCCGCCAGCATCATCCAGGAAACAGTCCCCACGTGTTCCCGGCCCGAAACCAGCACCACCAGGAAGGCCCCCAGCCCGCCTGCCAGGCCGGAGAACCAGAAGTGATTCATGATCCTGACGGGGCCCAGCCGGCAAGATTTCCAGGAGTTGGCCAGAACTTCCACCCGTCTCAAAAGAAACTGCCCCAGGGAGGCTAGCCCCAGAACTTTCAGAATGGGAAGGAGCAGCCTTTTGCTGCCCAGTGCCGGTGACGGCAGCCTGCCAAACCGCTCCTGAAGCCGTATGTTCTCATGACCCGCAGCCAGGGCTGCCGCACCCACGGCCACCAGGGGAGTGGTGAGAAAGGCTCCCCCTGCCGAGCCCGCATACAGAGATACCCCCAGGCACTGCAGGACGAAGCCGAAATAGATTGGGTGGGGGACCAGGCTGTAAATGCCGTCGGCAACCAGTTTCCGGGGGGGAAAGGCATTCATGGGCAGACCTTCCCCCGCTTAAGGAGGGCCCACATCCCTTGTGCCATGATCAGCATGCCGGCGAGGAAAAAAACTCCCCCTGCAAAAGGCTGCCCCTGGATGGAAAGGGGGATTTCCACCCTGAGGGTAAAAAGAACAAGGAATAGGGGGTAGAGGCAAAGGAAGAAAATGCCGTAGAGAAACTTGCCCCAAAGGTTATCCCTTTTCTTTTCAACCCCGTTCTTCAAAAGCATCACTTCCTCCAGTGCTCCGGATATACAGCGAAGGCCGGCCTCGAGGGGCCGGTTTAGGGCCTTGGCTTCCCCCTGCGGCAAGCATCCATATCATTGCAGGGGTCGCTGCCTCCCCCTGGCCGCACCCTGTACCCTTCAGTCTCTCTTGAGTTTCCGGACCACTTCCTGGTTCAGCTCCACCCCCAAGCCGGGACCCGTGGGAACCTTAACCTCCCCGTCGACAGCCCGGAGGGGCTCGCAGACCATGTCCTGGCGGATGGGGTTGTAGCTGTCCAGGAGGCAGAACTCCAGGTAGGTCTCCTGGGGCCTGGCAGCGAGAAAATGGAGGGTGGAGGCCACCAAGATATCGTTGCTCCAGCAGTGGGGGATGAGCTCCACCCCTTTTAGGTCCGCCAGCAGGGCAATCTTCCTGCACTCGGTGAACCCGCCGGCCCGGGCGATATCAGGCTGGATGATGCCGACCCTGCCCCGCTCCATCAGGTCGAGGAAGCCAAAGCGAGTGGTCTCCTTCTCCCCTGTGGCGATGGGCACGGAGGTGGCCTCTGAGAGCCGGGCGAACCCCTCCAGGTCATCGGGGGACAGGGGCTCTTCCAGGAAGCGGATATCATAATCCTCCAGGGCCCAGGCCAGCTTGATGGCCCTGTTGACCTCCATGCCGTAGCCGATGTCGATCATGACGTCGAAATCCCTGCCCACCGCCTTCCGGATGGCCTCAACCCGACAGATATCGGCAGCAAGATCTGTCCCCAGGGTCTCCCAGCCAAACTTGGCGGCGCAAAAGCCCCGGGAGCGAATTTTCCCGGCCAGCTCCCCCGCTTCCTCCGGCGTGTCGGGCATGAGGACGCTGGCATAGGCCTTGACTTCCTCCCGGTACCGGCCCCCCAGGAGGGTGCTGACGGGCAGCCCGGCAGCCTTGCCCAGGATGTCCCAGAGGGCCATGTCCACGGCGCTGATGGCGTGGATGACCGCTCCGCGCCTCCCGTGCCGGGAGGTGTAGTGGTACATCTTGTGCCAGAGCCTCTCCACCTCCAGGGGGTTCTCCCCCAGCAGCAGGGAACGGATGCCCTGGGAGACGATACCCGTGGAGTCGGACTCGATGATGGCCTTGATGATGTAGGGGGCCGTATGGGCTTCGCCGATCCCCACGATGCCCTCGTCCGTGTGGATGCACACCAGCAGGGACTGCTGGGTGGAATCAGCAATCAGTCTGACTTCCGGCAGGCCGATCCAGATGGTTTCCACATCGGTGATTTTCATACCTTTCCCTCCAGGTTTCGTAGTGCAGTTCCCCACCCCGGGCCGGGGCGGTGTGGGGCGGGCCGCCAGCTTTTCTCTACCTAAGCCCCCTCCGGTCCTCCGCTCAAGGCAGCCCTCCTCGATCTGTAAATCTTTTGCCTGATCTGCTTTTCCATCTGCCCTCCAATCCCCCGCTCAAGGCAGCCCCTTCCGATCCGTAAATCTTTTGCCTGATTTGCTTTTCCATCTGCCCTCTGCCCTCCGGTCCTCCGCTCAAGGCAGCCCTCCTCGATCCCTCTACTGCACCCGGCCCCGGGCCGCCACCCGCCACTTCTTCACCTGCCCTGTTTCGCTCACAACAGTCAGAAAATCCGTGAGGTTGACCACGGGGCAGGCATGATTGGGAATGACGGTCAGGACATCGCCGACTTCCGGCAGCCGGCCCTGTCCCGATGCCACCAGGATGCCGTGCTCTTCCGAGAGGCGGTCCAACCTCAGATGGGGGTATCCCTGTATGATGCCGAAGCCCTCCACGATTTGCCGGCCATGGGCCCCCTTATCCAGGGCGAAGGTCTTGCTGCCCGCATCAACGATGAGCCTGTCTTTTGCCGGTTTGCTGATCACCGTGGTCAGGACGGACAGGGCGCAGCGTTCCACCGGAACCACCCCCAGGCCAACCTGGATGGCATCGTAGAAGACGTAATTCCCCGGCCTGATCTCCGTTACGCCC
>PWVN01000029.1 GCA_003561835.1 Syntrophomonadaceae bacterium | reverse complement strand
GGCGAGCCATCTCCCCGGGGTGGGGGGTCAGGACCGGGGGGTTTTGGGCCCGGGTCAGGGCCTTGAGGGCTTCGGCTCTGTCCTCCTGGTTCCCCCGAGCCAGGGCGTTTAAGCCGTCGGCGTCAACCACCAGGGTCCCGGGGTAGCCCTTGAGCAGGCTCAGGAGAAGTTCCCGGATCTCCCCTCCCCGGCCCAGGCCCGGGCCGAAAGCCAGGGCCCGGCTGGCTTTAAGTTCTTCGCCCAGGGCCCGCAGGGCGGTCTCTGCCAGGCTGCCGGCGGCCGTCTCCTGCAGGGGGATGGGCATGACTTCCACCAACTTCGCCGCCAGGACGGGCTGCAGGCCGGCGGGGCCCCCCAGGGTCACCAGGCCTGCCCCGGAGCGCTGGGCCGCCATGGAGGCCAGGTAAGCGGCGCCGCTGTAGCCCGGCGAGCCCGCCAGGACCAGGACGCGACCGTAGGCCCCCTTGTGGCTGTCCCCCCGGCGGGGGGGCAGCAGGCCCCTCGCGGTACCTGCTGTCATTAGATGAAGGCCGGAGCCTTCCTTCCCTCCCAGGAAGGCGGGGATAAAGATATCGGCAATGGTAATCCTGCCGCAGTAGCCCCTCCCCGGGTAGAAGAAAAGACCCCGTTTGGGAAATGCAAAGGTCACCGTAGACCAGGCTTTTACCGCAGTCCCCATCACCTCCCCCGTATCGGCGTTGATCCCTGAGGGGATGTCCGCTGCCACAATCTTCCCCTTATAACCGTTGATGTCTTCGATCACCTGCCGGTACAGGCCTCCCACGTCCCGCTTAAGCCCTGTGCCCAGGAGGGCGTCCACCACGGCATGGGCTCCCGGCAGGCAGGCCTCCATCAGGCGTAAATCCTTTTCTTCTAGTATATGATGGAGAGAAGCGCCGGTATGCCTTAAGAGGTTCAAATTGACGGCGGCATCTCCCCGGTAGTCGCCGGGTTTGGCCAGCAGGAAAACCTGGGCCCTGGCGCCTGCGGCCTCCAGGTGGCGGGCCGTGACAAAGCCGTCGCCGCCGTTGTTGCCCGGGCCGCAAAAAACTGCCACCGCCTTCCCCGCCAGGGGGCCCAGGGAAGCCACTTCCTCGAAGACCCGCCGGCCGGCGGTCTCCATGAGGAGAACCCCGGGGATCCCCAGTTCCTTGATGGCCCCTTCATCCACCCGCTTCATTTCCAATCCCGTCAGCAGTTCCACCGCTTTTCCCTCCCTCCGAAAATTGAGGCCGGACCCCCGGGACATAGGGGTTGGTTCTTAACGGTAACGGGTTCTTCTCACTATCAATCACTTTCCCAAAGGTCGGACAGCAAGAACCGCCCCTGCGTCCCCACTACTTCTTTGGGCAGCCGCCGCAGCCCGCCGGAAAGGGGACCCCCGTCTTCTCTTCCAGTTCGGCTTTAACCTGCCCCAGGACTTCGCCAAACCGGGACTGGGCCCGGCGGTATTCTTTGAGGGCGTCGTTGGCCGCCATCCTCTCGTTCAGCCGGGCTGCCTTGGTTCTCACCTCCGGGGTGATCCCCCCCTGCTCCCGCTGGGAAGCGATCTCCGCCCGCAGTTCCTCCAGGCCCTGCAGCAGGACCTGGGCGGCCGTGTCCTCTTCCAGGGCCTCCCGGGCTGCTTCCAGGTCCCCGTACTGGGGGGTTTTTATGAGCTCCTCCCCCAGTTTCTCAAGGGTTTTTTGGTAATCCATAGAAAAACTCCTTTTCTAGGCTTGTTTACATTGCATGGGGATGGCTGCAGCCCTTCTTGGGGATTCGTACTTCCCGGGCTGCTGCCATACCTCCGCCGGGCCCCTTTGGACTGGGGGCTTCGAGGCAGGGGGTGCTGCCATACCTTCGCCGGACCCCTTTGGGCTTGGAGTACGGGGACAGTGCAGGGGACAGCACAGCAACGCGGCAACGCAGCAATGCGACAACACGGGAACTGAGCCCAGGAGGCTAGGAGGCCGCCGCCTCTTTCCGCTTCAGGTAATCCTCGATGGCCTTGTGGAGGGCATCGGCTGCCAGATTCGAGCAGTGCATCTTGGGGGCCGGCAGCCCCCCCAGGGCCTCGGCCACGTGATTGTTGGTCATGGCCAGGGCCTCCTGGATCGTCTTCCCCAGGACCATCTCCGTCATCATGGAGCTGGAGGCGATGGCTGCGGCGCAGCCGAAGGTCTGAAATTTGACATCTTCAATGACTTCCCCTTCCCCCACCTTGATGGTCAGGACCATGGTGTCCCCGCAGCGGGTGCTGCCCATCTCCCCCTTGCCGTGATAGTCTTTGACCTCACCGACATTGCGGGGGTTTTTGAAATGATCCATTACCTTTTCACTGTACATAGCCTTTCTCCTCCCTCACATCTCTTCACCGTTCCTCATCTTGGCAAGCAACCTCCTTTACCCCTGCTTACCCCGCCGGGCCACCGGGGACATGCTGCGCAGGCGTTCCACGATTTCCGGCAGCACCTCCAGGACGTAATCCACATCCTCTTCCGTGTTGTATTTCCCCAGGGAAAAGCGCAGGGACCCGTGGGCCGTCTCGTGGGGCATCCCCATTGCCAGGAGGACATGGGAGGGTTCCAGGGAGCCGGAAGTACAGGCGGAACCGCTGGAAGCGGCCACCCCCTTCATGTCCAGGCTCAGGAGAAGGGATTCCCCTTCCACGAAGGCAAAGCTCAAGTTGGCGTTTCCGGGCAGGCGTTTTTCCGGGTGGCCGTTCAGCTTGACATCCCCGATTTTCATCAGCCCCTGAATTAGTTTGTCCCTGAGAAAGGTCAGGTGGGCGGCTTTCCCGGGCACATCGGCGGTGGCCAATTCGATAGCCTTGCCCAACCCCACGATGCCGGGGATGTTCTCCGTGCCGGGGCGGACTTTTTTCTCCTGGCCGCCGCCATAGGTGACTTTATTCACCTGGGTCCCCCGCCGCACGTAGAGGGCCCCTACCCCCTTGGGCCCGTTGAACTTGTGGGCGGCCAGGCTCAGGAGGTCCACCCCCAGTTGGCCCACATCCACGGGGATGTTGCCAATGGCCTGGACCGCATCGGTGTGGAGGACGATGCCCTTTTCCCGGGTGATGGCGCTGATCTCTTCGATGGGCTGCAGGGTGCCCACTTCGTTGTTGGCCAGCATGATGCTGGCCAGGATGGTCTCCTCCGTGACGGCCTCCCGGAAGGCTTCGGGAGATACCATGCCGTATTCGTCCACCGGCAGGAAGGTGACCTTGAAACCCTCCTCCTCCATGGCTTTGCAGACATCCAGCACGGCGTGGTGTTCGACAGCCGAGGTAATGATGTGGTTCCCCTTTTTCTTCAGGGCCCGGGCCACCCCCTGCACCGCCAGGTTGTCCGCCTCCGTGCCCCCGGAGGTGAAATAGATCTCTTCCGGCCGGGCGTTGATGGCCAGAGCCGCCTTTTCCCGGGCCTCTTCCAATGCTTTCTTGACTTCCCGGCCGAAGGAATGGAGGCTGGAGGGGTTGCCAAAGAGCTCCCTGTAGAAGGGCAGCATGGCTTCCAGGACCTGTTCATCCACCTGGGTGGTGGCACCGTTATCCATGTAGACTTTTCTCAATGTCAAAACCTCCTGTCACAAGTTAGCTTTCCTTTTCCTGTTCCAAAGTAATCATATCTTCCAGGCTGATGTCTTCCAAAACCTCCTGCATCCGGTCCCTGAGCTTTTCCCAGATGCCCCGGGTCAGGCAGCCCTTTTGGCGGCTGCAGGCGGGGGAACCCTCTTCCCCCCGTTCGGAAAGGCACTCCACCGGGGCGAGGGGCCCCTCCAGGGCCTGGATGATGTCCCCGATGGGGATCTGCCCCGGCGGCTTCCCCAGGGTGTAGCCGCCCCGGGCGCCCCGG
>PWVN01000081.1 GCA_003561835.1 Syntrophomonadaceae bacterium | reverse complement strand
TTATTAATAAACTCTCTTGTGGTAACTCCCGATGGAGGCATTGCATTTGGAGGGGCATCGGATGGCACCTTGAGGGTATGGAATCTCGAAGAAATGCGCTTATTGAATATTCTCCATATCGGGGATAAACCGGTGTGGTCCGTAGCCATTAGTTCTGGAAAAGAATCTTATATCATATCTGTTAGCGGGCAGAAAATTACTCTTACCGATTTCCAGGGCAAACAAATAATTGCCTCCTTCACCGGAGAAAGTGACTTCCTCACATGTGTAATTTCGGAAAATTTATGTGTGGTGGCAGGAGATAAGGCAGGGCGTGTCTGCGTTTTAGGGCTCACCTGAAGAGCGGGTTATCATTAAATTAAAAAGAAGTAAGGAGGTTTATGTAATTAAATCATTAAAAGATGACCTGAAGTTGAAGGACGAATGTTCATACCGCCGAATTGCATTTCTATTTTTATTACCTCTTCTCGTGGCGATTCTAGCAGCCATATTAACTGGAACATTCTGGACAGCGCCTTTGGTTGCTCCAGGTTTGTGGCTGTTAAATGGCGGCGTCTACAGGCAAATGGTTGTTGAGAGGACAGCTACTTATGTCTTCCATATTCTGATAGGCTTCTCTCTTTTACTGTTGGCTCTCTGGTTCGGAGGTATTGACGGCCGCTGGCTGTGGGCCCTCATTTGGTTCCTGGCAGCTATTCCTCTTATTGTGGCAGCAAATAATATGCGGGGAAAAACGAAACATGGCGCTGTTATTTTTTCTTTAACAGCCAGCCATGCTTGCATTCTCCTAGCAATAATAAGTCCTTTTCTTGTAGAGAATTTATGGCGCTCGCAAGTTTTTTATACATGGACGTCCATGTGGATTATTGGATACGGGGGTCTTATTTTAGTGAGCGCAGCGAGGCTTAATGAATCTTGCCGACACATTTCAGTTAAGGTATCGGGGTTGCTTATCTTTTTTTTAATCGCTGTTCTATTGACATTAGCTTCCCAGCGCCTTGAAGTAGGAGTGATGTCGTTATTTGCCCTAATTTTGATTTATATTCATATGGGACACATACTGGAAGATATTTCCTTTAAAAGGGTAACTCCAAATATAAGGCGATACTTTTTCATCTCTCTTGCAGGGCTTTTCCTCCTGGTTGCCGCCACTGCCATGGATGGCTTAACATCAGGTTGGACCTGGAGCCCTGTTTGGGTTTTGTCCTCTGTCCCCTTTTTATTCCTTTTTGCGCTGTTAGAAGCGAATAAGGGGGAGGTAACAGTTTATTTTATGGGCACCGCTCAAGCGTTTATTTATTATGCAACAACAATCATCATCGTGCTCATTTGCTTGCTTTTCGCACTAATAGGGCTATCTGTATTGCAAAAACAGGCCCTGGAAACAGGCTTGAGCGTTATAGCTCTTTTACTCGGTGGATACATGTTCCTATTTTGGGGGTTGCAAAAGGCACTCCATAACAAATCTTTGAGATATATTCTGCTATCTCTCCTGGGATTTATTACTGTTCTTCTTGCGGGGCTACTCTCCTCATTTATACCCGCCTGGTCCTGGGTACTTTTCTGGATGGTAGCTGGAACCATCATCTTTGCAGGCACTCGCCTAGTCTCTGGTAAATTGGAATCTCAAATTGGAGTCGTCTTGACAGCCATTTCCCTGATGGCAGCAATAATAACTTTACTCGATGTTAAATCCCTTCTCTTCGCTCCTTATGAGGAGCGGTTAACCGAGCTTTATGCTAACTTTTCCGAAATCGTGGGGATAATACCTTTAATAGCAGCTGTCCTGGTCATTACCTTAATTTTCTTATGGCAGCAGTTTCACATCAAACTAAGGGAACTGAAAATTATGTAGCCAAACCGGTAAGGGGTCTCCCGGCATACAATGTTTTCGGTAGTAGTTGAGCCCGCAGGCGCCGCACAGAAACTGCTGCCTGGGGTCTTTTCAATAGCAATAAAAAATGATGTTCACTGAGGGGAAGAAGAGAAGAAAGTTGTTTCCTGAGAGTGCGGATGAAGAAGAATATAAAACTTTTTCAGCCATGGTGGGTTTTCGTAATAAAATGGTACATCTTTATCAGACTATCTCTGATGAGAGAGTTTATGAATTTTCAACTTCGGAACTTGGTGATTTTGAAATATTTATTGAGAGGATAAGTACACTAATAAGCCAGAGCTTCGAATTTATAGTTATCAATCCTGTCTAATAGTTCTTTTTTTATTGGCATATGTAGATAAAACTTTTTTTCTTCTGAGCCTTTTGCTGCTTTGATTATAAAGATAACTTTAAACAAGTTAAAAAAGCTTAAATAAAAACAACTTTAAACCCTGCAGAATAATTGTATAATTGCATTAGAAGGAAACTTAATTTTATGAAGGGAGGTTTTAATATCATCAAAAAAGTTTTGGCTCCTACTGATGGTTCCTCAGCATCAATCAAAGCAATAAAAAAAGCTGCAGAGATTGCGCAAAAACAATCTGCCGAGCTGGTCGTTTCCAATGTACAGACTACTCACACAGCACCCACCAGCACCAGCAGGGCAGAAAGAGTATTCGATCCTGTTAAAAAAGAATTATCTGGAATGGAAGTAAATATTTCTTATAAGATGTTGGAAGGTAATCCCGCCGAAGAAATATGTAAATATGCCAAAAAAGAAAAATTTGACCTTATTGTTATGGGAGCTCGTGGTTTAAGCGGTGTTAAGAAGTTTTTTCTGGGCAGCATTACCGACAAAGTTATCCACCATTCAAGCGTGTCAGTTATGGTAGTCAGATAATTATTTTATCCCTTGTAAGGAAACAGATAAATAATATATAAAAAAAAAGAGCCTGGATTTAACTCCTTCCCCAGGTTCTTTTTATGGCAGCACGGGTATTTCCCAAAGCTGCCCTAAATGGTAGAAATGAACCCTGAAGTTCACCTCCAGGCTTTTACTGATGTAGAAAATTGAATATTCCGGCTTTAAAAAGCCACTGTTCCAGAGGATAGTGAGCCACTTAGAATATCATGCTGAGATGTCCAGGTATTAATAAAAATAAACCTAATTTCGAGCCTATTGTGTGGGAGGTAACAAGAAGATGTAATATTTGTTAATCATTTATGTAAAGGATTATTAATTCTTAGTTGGAAAAGGAATATTTTAGATTAATGATGTTGTAAAAGCATTATGCCAAAATTTAATAACAAAGATCTCCCTATTCCTCTGGATTAGTAATTATGACATTGCTGCTTATAACGCCATTATACTGCACTAATTTCGGTAATACTTACGGCAATTACCGGATGCGGATTTGTTTCGCAACCAAAAGATAGAAAGCTTTTTAGAAGCCCATGCAGATTTTTTTGAAAATATTCAAGGGATAGATGAAATTGCGTATATGAGTATATATGAACTGAAAATTATGTAGCCAAACCGGTAAGGGCTCTCCCGGCATACCCGTTACCCGCACTCTCAGGAAACAACTTTCTTCTCTTCTTCCCCTCAGCGAACTTGTTGAGAAAGCAAAGTAGGATAAGCAAAGAAAATTAGAAAAAAGGAGTAAAGAAAACTTAGGGTTTTTAACAACCGCTGCTTTTTAATAGAGCAGTGGTTTTTATTTATTGTTTATTTCTCAAAACTGGAATAGAATGGTATACAAGCAACTTTTAATTAAAGGAATGCAATAAATATATAAATAATTGCAAATAGTGACAAGGAAATATATGGGTTGTCGACGAATTACTTATAATGGTTATATTTTTAGCTTCAGCAAAATTACCAAATAAAGGTAAGGAATTAGTAGCTTAAAAAATTTAAGTATCATTTTTTATTTACTTGTTAACACATATTTTTAAAACTTTTTCCCTTTATGCAATCCTTCAATTCTAACAAAGGAGCA
>PWVN01000064.1 GCA_003561835.1 Syntrophomonadaceae bacterium | reverse complement strand
GGTGGAGATGACCCGGAAGAAAGTGCGCCAGGGCATCGACGATTTTCTTCAGCAGGAGTGCCCCTACTGCGGGGGAAAGGGAAAGGTGCTGACGGCTTCGGTGGTCAGTTCCCGCATCGAACAGGAGATCAAGAACCGCCTGAAGCAGGAAAAGGCGGAAGCCATCCTGGTGGAGGTCCACCACAGCGTGGCGTCCCTGCTCATCGGCAGCAACGGCCTGTACCTGAAGAAGATGGAAGAAGAAACGGGGAAAAACATCTTCGTCAGGGGTTCGGAGCATATGCACATCGAACAGCACAGGGTGCTGCGGGTGGGCTCCCTGGAGGACGTGAAGAAGTCTGCCTATCCCGTCGAAGCCGGGGGCCGCTACCAGGTGAAGATAGAGGAACCTCATGCCAACAACCCCTTTGACGGCATTGCCCGGGTCAGCGGCTTCGTCCTGGACGTTGTCGGCGGCGGTGCCTTTGTGGGGGAGACGGTGGAGGTAGAAATTCAGGAGATTGCCCGGACCTACGCGAAGGCAAACCTCCTGGGAGACAAAGCAAAGCCAAAGGCAAAATCTCCCCGGCCGCGCAGGGGTTCAAGAAAGAAGCGCCTGATCGCCCACGACAGCAGCTAACCCCGGGAGGGGGGCCGCAGGTAGGCCAAAAAAGAGGTCAGAGCAGGCAAGAGGCGCAAGGGTGACAGTCCAATCATTCAAGTTTGGGGGACGGTTCCGGGGACTTGAATGGATTCAAGTTTTGAGAACCGTCCCCGGAACTTGAACGGAGCCGGAAACCCATACTATACCAGGCAAGAACGAACTGTCCCCGCTTGCTCCCGCTTGCCCTGAATTCAGATTGACACCCCCAACCTGCTGTGTTACAATTGTTTAGCGTGGGCATAAACCTGCCTTTGTAACCGCTTGGGATGGGTCTGAAAACCCTTTCAGAGGGTACCCGACAGCCCGGCGAGTCTGAAATGGGAGGCGAAGCGATTCATGGAAGCCATTATCGAAACGGGCGGAAAACAGTTCCGGGTTGCCGAGGGTGACACCATCAGCGTCGAAAAGCTGCCGGTGGAGGCCGGAGAACAGGTGGTCTTCGACCGGGTCCTCACGGTCAGCGATGAAGGGGAACTCAAGATCGGGCGTCCGCTGGTGGAAGGCGCCAAAGTGGTGGGCAAAGTTCTGGAGCACGGCAAGGACAGGAAGATCATTGTCTTCAAGTACAAGGCCAAGAAGAACTACCGCCGCAAGCAGGGCCACCGCCAGCCCTTAACCCGGGTACTGATAGAAAAAATTGAAGCTTAAGAGAAATTTGCAGGAGGAGGTGTGATACATTGGCTCACAAAAAAGGTGTTGGCAGCTCCAGGAACGGCCGGGACAGCAATGCAAAACGGCTGGGAGTGAAGCGCCACGACGGTCAGGTCGTAAAGGCCGGCAGCATCCTGATCCGCCAGCGGGGCACCAGGATTCATCCCGGTATCAATGTCGGGAAGGGCAGTGACGACACCCTGTTTGCCAAAGTTGAAGGGGTGGTCTCCTTCGAAAGAAACGGTAAAGCCAAGAAACAGGTGAGCGTCTATCCACTGGAAGAGATTGTTTAGCCCCGGGGAGCCAGGAAATCCTGGCTCTTCTTTTAAGTAACCCCGAAGGGAGGGATTTCTCATGAAAGCCGTATTTTCCCAGGAAGACACGGATACCCTCAAGACCTTCAGGAAGGTGGGGGATACTCTTTACGAGAGAATCCTGTTCAAGACCCACTTTATCAAGCCCGGAGAGGATATCGCGGAAGTCATCTCCCACTATACCCAAAATTACCGGCAGGAAGGGGATGTCATCTTCGTCAGCGACAAGGCCGTGGCCAACAGCCAGCGACGCTCCATTCATTCCGATGATATCAAACCGGGATTCTTTGCCCGCTTTCTCTGCCGCTTTGTCTCCGTGTCCCCGGCTGGCATGGGGATCGGCACACCCCAGAAGATGCAGGTGGCCATCGAGCAGGCGGGGCTCCTGCGCATTCTCTTCGCCGCCTTTGTCAGCGTCATCACCAAGCTTTTCGGGATCAGGGGCGTTTTTTACAAGATTGCGGGAGACACCGTCACCCGCATCGACGGAAAGGCGGGGTACAGCGACTGGTCCGGCCCCAAGGGCCCTTACTGGGATTACGTGGTCCTGCCCAGCGCCAATCCCAATGAGGTGGCGGAGCGAATCAAGGAGAAAACGGGTTGTTCCGCCGTGGTGGCGGACATCAACGACCTGGACGGCTATATCACCGGTTTTTCCGAGGACAAGCTCAAGGATTGGGACTTCAAGGAAATCCTCAAGGACAACCCCATGGGCCAGGAGAACAACCAGACGCCCATCGGCATTATCCGGGCAAGCCAGGCAGCGGCGGCAGCCGAAATGTGAATTTCTTCCGCCACCTCCCTTTGCGGCCCTGGCGCCGCCCTCATTATCTGCTAACGACCGCCGGCAAGAAGGCGCCTGAGGGCGCCTTCTTTTCATCCATTCTTTCTCCCTCTTTTTTTCTTCAATTCTCCTCTTGCCTAAAGGATTAAGGGCTTCGGCCCAGAATTCTTTTTATATGCTGGAAAACATTCCCGGAGGTTTCCCCATGAAAGACAAGCCCTGTACCATCTTCAAGGCCCAGCTGGCGGCCCTCCTCCTCCTGTCCTTGCTCCTCCTCTTCCCCGGGACCCGGCAGCCCGCCCTCTACCTGCTGCCGCCCCTGTCCCTGAGCCTCCTGGCGGCGGCCCTGCTCCTGGAAAGGCGCTACAAGGCGGAGAAGGCCCGGCAGGAGGCCCGGGAAGAGGCCCTGCTCAAGGAGAGCGCCCTCTTTCAGCGCTTACGTCATGACCTCTCAAACCACCTGCAGGTCATCACCTGTCTTTCCCAGCTGGGCCGGGGGGAACGGGTTCTGCAGGCCCTCTTCTCCCTAAACGAGAAGCTCAAGGCCTTCGGGGAATTCAAGAAAGGGTGCTCGGCGGATCTGGCAGCGGATCTGGGGGCCCTGATTTTCTCCCTGCCGGCGGAAGCTTCCCTCACCTACGCCTGGGAACTGTCTCCGGCTGGGGAGGTGAACGACCCCCTTTCTCCCGAGATCCCCGGACAGGTGGTTACCCTGACGGCCGCCCTGGCCTCCCGCCGGCCGACCGGGGTGTCCCTGGTCGTTACCGGAGGGGGGGAGGCCTGCTGGCTGGATGTCCGGGCCGACCTGGCCGGGGCGGATGAGGAGGCGTTGAAGCTCTGCTTTGAGGCCGAAGCCTCTCTTCTGAAGGGGTTCGGCGAACTCGGGGAAGCGGCTCACCTACGCTGCCGCATCCCTTTAAACCGGGCCATCTCATGAAGTCAAGCCTTCCGGTACATACTAAAGGTTATAAAAATCATACAGGCGCAGGTGGTTCTTTTGTTTATTGACCGGGTAAAAATATTTGTCAAGGGCGGCGACGGCGGAAACGGTGTTGTCTCCTTCAGGCGGGAGAAATATGTCCCCCGCGGCGGCCCCGACGGCGGGGACGGCGGCCACGGGGGGAGTGTGGTTCTGCAGGTGGATGAGGGCCTGAGGACCCTCCTGGATTTCCGCTACCGCCAGCACATCAAGGCCCCCCGGGGGGAGCACGGACAGGGGAAGAAGCGTCGGGGCCGGGACGGGGAGGACGCCATCGTCAAGGTGCCTCCGGGTACCCAGGTTTACGAGGCGGTGGACGAGGGAGGCAAGGAGCTGCTGGCGGACCTGGTGCGGCCGGGGCAGCAGGCCCTGGTGGCCCGGGGCGGCCGGGGCGGCCGCGGCAACGCCCAGTTCACCACCACCCGGCGTCAGGCACCCCGCCTGGCGGAGAGGGGGGAACCGGGGGAGGAGAACTGGCTCCGCCTGGAGTTGAAGCTGGTGGCCGATGTGGGCCTCATCGGCTTCCCCAACGCGGGCAAATCCACCCTGCTCTCCCGCATTTCTGCCGCCCGGCCAAAAATCGCCCCCTACCCCTTCACCACCGTAACCCCCAACCTGGGGGTTGTGAAGGCGGGGGACAGGGACTTTGTGGCTGCGGATATCCCGGGCCTCATCGAGGGGGCCCACAAAGGGGTGGGCCTGGGGCATGAATTCCTGCGGCACGTGGAGCGGACCCAGGTCCTGATCCATGTGGTGGACCTGGCCGGGACGGAGGAGCGGGATCCCCTGAAGGATTACCACAAGATCCGGGAAGAGCTCCACCTGTACAGCCCCGGCCTGGCGGAAAAACCGGAGGTCATCGCCGCCAACAAGACGGACCTGCCCGATGCAGCCGAAAACCTCAAACCCCTGCAGGAGGGCCTGCCCGGAAAGAAAGTCTTCCCCATCTCGGCCGTCACCGGCCACGGGGTCAGGGAACTGCTCTACCATACCGCCGCCCTTCTGGAGGAACTGGGGGCCCGGGCGGGGGCGGGGGCAGAGGAAGGGGCGGAGGAGGAGGTTATCGAGGTGGTCTACACCCCCCGGGAGAGCAGCTTTTCCGTCCACGACGAGGGGGGCTTCTTTGTAGTCCGGGGCGCGGCCATCGAACGCCTGGTGGCCATGACGGATTTCGACAACCCGGAGGGGGTGCGGCGCCTCCAGCGGGCCTTTCGCAAGTCGGGTATAGAGAAGGAACTGAAGCGCAGGGGAGTTCAGGAGGGGGATACGGTCCAAATCGGCTCCTTCGAATTCATCCACCGGGAGGAGGAGGCGGGAAATGAAACATAAAAGCAAAGCCCTGGTGCTGGGGTCCAACTACTTTATCGGGCTGAGCGTCATCCGGTGTTTGGGGAAAGAAGGGGTGACGGTGGTCTCAGTGGACTATACCTCCAGGGGGGCCTACGGGGCCGCCTCCAGGTACTGCTCCGAGAGCCTGGTGGCCCCCCATTACAAGGAAGACCCCCGGGGGTTCATCGATTTTTTGGTGGACTATGGAAAGAAGCAGGAGCACCCACCCGTCCTGATTCCGGCGGCCGACCCTTACGTTCAGGTGGTGGATGACTATCTGGAGGATCTGCGGGAGCACTATCTGCTCCCCCGGGTGGAGCAGGGGTACTTCAACCGCCTCATGAACAAGGACACCCTTTACGAGATGATGGAGGAAAGAGGGGTCCTGGTCCCGGAAACCGTCAGGCTGGAAGACGGGGATTTCTTTCAGAGGATCGAGGAGGAAATCAAGTTTCCCTGTGTGGTAAAGCCGGTGGACTCCCACGCCTTTGTTAAGGTTTTCCGGCGGAAGGTCTTCAAGGTCTTCAACCGGGAGGAGCTGAACGCGGCCGTACAAAAGGCCCGGCAGGCAGGCCTGCAGGTGGTGGTGCAGCGGATCATCCCGGGGCCCGATACCAACAAGTACACCTTCGACGCCTATCTGAACCAGGATTCCCAAGTCACCCACTGCGCCAGCTTCCACCTGCTCAGGCTCTACCCCAACGACTTCGGCGCCTCCGTCTACACGGAGCCCGGATACGTGGAGGAACTGTTCCGCCTGGGCAAGGGGCTTCTGGAGGACATCGGCTACAAGGGTTTTGCCGAGCTGGAGTTTAAAAAGGATGCCGGTTCGGGCCGCTACTACCTCATGGAGATCAACGTCAGGATCGTCAATTTCAACAACCTGCTCTACAAGCTGGGCATCAATATCCCCTACATCACCTACAGGGACCTGGTGGGCCAACCGGTGCCCCCCCTGGAGCTGCGGGAAGATAAAAACCTGGTTTTCTGGTATTTTTACGAAGATGTCTTTGCCGTCAGGCAGTACCTGCAAAGCGGCACCCTGTCGGCCCGGGAGGTTTTTCTCTCCTATTTCCGGCCCAAAGCCTATGCCATCTGGGAAGCGGGGGATATAAAGCCGGCCCTGGCCTTTCTGGGCATCCTCCTTGGGAAGCTTCGCCGCAGGGTCCTGGGGCCGGGCAGGGCGGGGCAGCGCCTTTAGGAGACCCGCCCCAGCCCCTTCACGCCCCTTCTTCCCGGCTGTCTCTTTGGCCCGCCGCCGCCTGTTCCGCCGCCCGCCGCCCGCCGCCCATTCGCCCGGCGACCGTGCCCGGTCGGCTACTGCTCGCCATCCGCTGCCTGGCCGCCTTCCTTACCCCCTGGCGGGGTTTCCCCGGATGTGATACAATAGTGCCAAAAAAAGGAGCGGCGACATGCTTCAGCTGCCTTTGATCAGGGATGCGAAAAATGTTGGAATCATGGGGGGGACCTTCGACCCCATCCACCTGGGCCACCTGGTGACGGCGGAAGAGGCCCGGCAGCAGTTCGGCCTGGATTCTGTCATCTTTGTGCCCTCGGGGCACCCGCCCCATAAAAACAGCCAGAAGGTCAGCGACATGGAGCACCGCTACCTGATGACGGTACTGGCCGTCATCACCAACCCCCACTTCACCGTTTCCCGGGTGGAAATCGAACGCTCCCTCAAGGGCCCCACCTACACGGTGGATACCGTCAAGTGGTTCCAGAATTATTTTGGCCCCAAGACCCAGGTCTACTTCATCACCGGGGCCGATGCCATGCTGGATATCCTGACCTGGAAGGATTACGAGCATCTCCTGGATACCTGCCGGTTCATCGCCGCTTCCAGGCCCGGGTACTCCTTCTCCCGGCTGCGCAAAACCCTGGACAAGTCCATCTCCTCCGGGGCCACCATCCTGGACAGGGTCTCTTACCTGGAGATTCCCGCCATGGCCATATCCTCCACGGATATCCGGGAGCGGGTTCGTTCCGGGAAAACCATTAAATACCTGACCCCGGAAGCCGTGGAGCAGTATATTATCAAGAACAGACTTTGGCAGTGAGCCTTCTTTTTGTAAATAAAATAACGCCCGTCTCCGGACCATGCATAAACTTGCGCCATATTTTTTATAATAAACATATGCTACCGTTCTAAAGGGAGGTGAATCAGTATGGTCAAAACCTTGTATGTGGGCAATCTCCCCTGGGCTGCTACCGAAGAGGAAATTAAAACTATTTTCAGTGATCACGGAAACGTCCTGGACTGCAGGATTATTACCGAGAGAGCTACCGGCCGCTCCAAGGGGTATGGTTTCGTGGAAGTGCAGGAAGAGGATGTGGACAAGATGGTGTCTGCCTTGGATGGCTACGAAATCGACGGCAGAAAAATAGTGGTGAACGAGGCAAAACCAAGAGAGAACTAAACGAGGGCAACTGGCAACCCAGGTTGCCTTTTTTATTGCCCGAAGAAGAAGGAAACGGGTTAACCGGTGTCGAAAGGACAAATGGGGTGGGAGAGTTTGGAAGACAAGTATCGGGCCTTGCTGCGGCACCGGTTATCGGAAAAAACGCGCCTCCATTCCCTGGGGGTGGGCCGTATGGCCAGGGAGTTGGCCCTGGCCCAGGGCCTGTCCGGGGAAGAGGGGTTCACTGCCGGGATCCTTCACGATTATGCCCGGGAGATGGGGGAAGGCTCCCTTCTTTCGGAGGCAGGCCGCCTGGGCCTGCCCGTGGACCCCGTCATGCGGATTCACCCCATCCTCCTCCACGGCTCCGTGGGGGCGGAACTGGTCCGGAAGGAGTTGGGGGTTGAGGACCCGGAAATCCTGGAAGCCATCCGCTGCCATACCGTCGGCGGCCAGGGGATCGGGCCCCTGGCCCGGATCGTCTATGCAGCGGATATCCTGGAGCCTTCCCGGGATTTTCCCGGCGTGGAGGAACTGCGCCGTACCCTGCAGGAGGATTTTACCCGGGGTTTAATCCAGGTGGTGGAAAGCACCATCAACTATGTCTTGCGGCAACGCTACCTGCTGCACCCTGCCACCGTGGATTTCTGGAATGAGCTCATGGGAGAAGAGAAAAAATAGAGGAGAGTTCGGCGTGCAGCGTTATCCCGTCCTTTATGGCAGGTCCAGAAAGGTAAAACTGCGCAGGAGAAGGATCGCCCTTTTCTTTCTGGTTTCCCTCCTCCTGCTCATCATCGGGATCGGGGTCAACACTGTCAGCTATTTCAACAGAATGACGGACCGGGACCGCTGGGCCGCATCCCTGAAAAGAGGGGTGGAGGGGGCGGCCCGGCAGAATTACCTCCTCCTCCTGATTCAGGGAGAGGAGGAGAACCGGGAGCTCGCCTCCCTGTACCTGCTCAGCAGCCACGGTGAGAACCCCTACGGCCTGGTGCTGCCGGCCAATTCCACCCTGGAGAGGGGGGGGACCTTCCGGGAGGTGTATGAGGCTAAGGGCACATCCGGGTCCGTGGAAGCTTTTATAGAGCTCACGGGGGAGCCCGTCCACTACTACCTGCTGCTGGAGGAGGGCCTCTTTGCCGCCCTGGGGGAGCTGCAGGGCCTGCGGAGCCGCCCCCCCCGGGCCTATTACCCCATCGGGCCGGGGGTGGGCATCAACCAGCTGGTGGGAGAGGTGCAGAACTGGGAGAGGGATGCCCTGTCCTTTGCCCAGGAGCTGCTGGTGGAAACCCCCTTCTGGCGCTGGCCCGCCCTGGTCCGGGAGACTCTGGGTTTCTATGAGACCAACCTGGACTGGCGGGAGGTCAATGCCCTCATGAAGGCGGCCGATGGGTATTTGCTGCCCCCGGGGAGGGGGATTTACATGCTGCCGGGGGAATGGACGGGGATGGAGGAGGGGGAGACTCCCCTCTATGGGGTGGACCCCCAGCGCCTGGGAGCCTTTCTCGATTACATGCGGGTGGGCAGGACCCAGATTGCCCGGGAGGATATCCGGGTGGAAGTTTTGAACGGCAGCGGTGTGCCCGGGCTGGCCCGGCGCACGGCGGCCTACCTGGAGGGGGAGGGCTTTAAGGTAATCCGGGTGGCCGACGCCGACCATTTTGAATATACCCATACCCAGGTCATCAGCCGCCTGGACGATGTGACCCCCGCCAAAGAGGTGGCCATCCTCATCCGGGGGGCCCAGCTGATCCGGGAGACCCTGCCCTATGCCGAGGCCATGGTGACGGTCATCCTGGGGAAGGATTTTGAACTGGAAGACGTTTCGCAGTAAAAACGGGGGGTGGCAGGAATAACAGCCAAGGAAAAAGCCAGGCGGGCCCTGGACCTGGCAGTGGAGAAAAAAGCCCTGGATGCGACGGTGCTGGAGATCGGCAAGGTATCCCTGATCGCCGACTATTTTCTCATTATGAGCGGCGGCAGCCAGCGCCATGTCCAGTCCCTGGCCGATTTTATCCTGGAGGATTTCAAGAAGGCCCAGGTCAAACTGCTGAACCAGGCCGGGCACCGGGAGGGTCGCTGGGTCCTGCTGGATTACGGAGATCTGGTGGTCCACATCTTCCAGGAGGAGGAACGGAAGTTCTACAACCTGGAACGGCTCTGGGGGAACGCCCCAAAAGTTGACAAGTGGGACTAAACTTTCTATAATCGGGCTTCCCGGCCAAGATGTGGAGGTTTTTGAAGATGCAAAACTACAACCCCAAAGAGATCGAACCCAAATGGCAGGAACACTGGCGGGATAAGGACTTCCACCGGACCCGGCAAGATCCGGACCGGGAGAAATTTTACTGCCTGGAGATGTTCCCCTATCCCTCGGGGAAGCTCCACATGGGCCACATGCGAGTCTATTCCATCGGCGATGTGCTGGCCCGGTTTCTGACCATGCAGGGCTACAACGTACTGCACCCCATGGGCTGGGACGCCTTCGGGCTGCCGGCGGAAAATGCCGCCATCGAGAACAGGACCCATCCCGCCGACTGGACCCTGGCCAACATCAAGGAGATGAAGCGGCAGCAGGATGCCCTGGGGCTCAGCTACGACTGGGGCCGGGAGGTTACCTCCTGCCTCCCCGATTACTACCGCTGGACCCAGTGGCTTTTCCTGCTCCTCTACCGGCGGGGCCTGGCCTACAAGAAAAAGGCGGCCGTCAACTGGTGCCCCGACTGCCAGACGGTCCTGGCCAACGAGCAGGTGGAAAACGGGGGCTGCTGGCGCTGCGGGACTGCCGTGGAGCCCCGGGACCTGGAGCAGTGGTTCCTGAAGATTACCGACTATGCCGACCGGCTCCTGGAAGACCTGGACCTGCTGGAGGGCTGGCCCGAGCGGGTCAAGGTCATGCAGAGAAACTGGATCGGCCGCAGCCACGGCGCCCGGATCACCTTCCCCGTCAAGGGGCATGATGCGGAGATTTCCGTCTTCACCACCCGGCCCGACACCATCTACGGGGTCACCTACATGGTCCTGTCGCCGGAGCACCCCCTGGTGGAGGTTTTAAGCCGGGGGAACCCCGAGGAAAAGGAAGTGAAGGACTTCGTCCGCCGGGTCCGGGGCATGAGCGAAATCAGCCGCACTGCGGCGGAGACAGAGAAGGAGGGGGTCTTTAC
Organism: Syntrophomonadaceae bacterium; assembly: GCA_003561835.1. Lineage (GTDB taxonomy): Bacteria > Bacillota > Dethiobacteria > PWVN01 > PWVN01 > PWVN01. The sequence goes on along the minus strand of PWVN01000064.1, from coordinate 4,196 downwards.
CGGGGCTTATGCCGTCAACCCGGTGAACAGCATGGAGGTGCCCATCCTGGTGGGCAATTACGTCCTCATGAGCTACGGCACCGGGGCCGTCATGGGGGTCCCCGCCCACGACCAGCGGGACTTCCTCTTCGCCACCAGGTACGGGCTGCCCATCCGGGAAGTCATTGCCCCCGCCCCGGGGGAGGGCGCCGGGGGGAGGGGCAGCGGTGACGTCGGCGATGTCGGTGGCGTCGGTGTCGGCGGCCTCAGGAATGCCCGGGGGGAGCTGGAAGCGGCCTTTGAAGATTACGGTGTCATGATCAACTCGGGTCCCTTTGACGGGATGCCCAGCGAGGAAGCCATCCCCAAAATCAGCGAGTATTTTGCGGAAAAGGGCTTCGGCAGGCCCGAGGTCACCTACCGTTTGCGGGACTGGCTGATTTCCCGGCAGCGGTACTGGGGTGCCCCCATCCCCATCGTCTACTGCGGGAAATGCGGGGCCAGGCCGGTGCCGGAGGAAGAACTGCCGGTGGAACTGCCCTATGACGTGGACCTGGGAGAGGGGGGCCAGTCCCCCCTGGCCCGTCACCAGGGGTTCCTGCAGGCCCGGTGCCCCGACTGCGGGGGGGCTGCCACCCGGGAGACGGACACCATGGATACCTTCATCTGCTCTTCCTGGTATTTCCTGCGCTTTTGCAGCCCCGACTTTGCGGAAGGGCCCTTCGCCCCGGCCGACGTGGATTACTGGATGCCCGTGGACCAGTACATCGGCGGCATCGAGCATGCCATCTTGCACCTGATGTATGCCCGCTTCTTCACCAAGGTCCTCCATGATGCCGGTATGACCCGGGCGGTGGAGCCCTTTACCCGCCTGCTGGCCCAGGGGATGGTGAACAAGGACGGGGCAAAAATGTCCAAATCCAAGGGGAACGTGGTGACCCCCGACGAGATCATCGAAAAGTACGGGGCCGATACGGGCCGTCTCTTCATCCTCTTCGCGGCGCCGCCGGAAAAGGGCCTGGACTGGAGCGACCAGGGGGTGGAGGGGTGCTACCGCTTCCTGAAGCGGGTATGGCGGCTGGTCCAGGACTACGCCCCCCTGGCGGCGGCGGGCCGGGAAGGCCGGGATCGGGAGCGGGAATTCGGACCGGCCGAAGGAGAGGCCTACTACGCCCTCCATTTTGCCCTGCGCAAGGTGACGGAGGACGTGGGGGAGCGGTACAACTTCAATACCGCCGTCAGCGCCATCATGGAACTGGTGAACAGCCTCTACGCCTATGTGAACGGCAGCCCGGACCCCCATGCCGGCCTTCTGCGGGAAGCCCTGGAAGCCCTGGTGGCCATGCTGGCCCCCTTCGCTCCCCATATCTGCGAAGAACTGTGGCAGGGGGCCCTGGGTGGGGCGGGCAGCGTCCACCAGCAGCCCTGGCCCCGGTTCAACCCCGAAGCCCTGGTGGTGGCCGAGGTGGAAGTGGTGGTCCAGATAAACGGCAAGGTGCGAGGCCGCATCACCGTCCTTGTGGGCTCGGGGGAAGAGGAACTGGTGGAGGCCGCCCGCCGGGAGGAGCGGATCGCCGGGTACCTGGAGAAGGGCCGCCTCGTCAAGGTCATCTCCGTCCCCGACAAACTCTTAAACCTGGTGGTCAAAGACTAGCAAGGGGGGACGGTTGCTGCTTGCCAGTTCAAGTTCCTGTCAAGTTCCGGGGACGGTTCCTGAAACTTGAATTTATTCAAGTTCCGGGGACAGTTCCTACCGGAGAGCCGTCCCCGCTTGCTGCTAAACCTGGTGGTCAAATATAAGAGCTACCCAGCCCTGCCTCTTCCGGCAGGGTTTTTTTGGTGGACGGAAAAGAAATGAGGAATTTTATGGCTTACCAGGAAGGAAAATGTTGTTCCGTGCAGAATTTCCCAGGAAATGACCTGGTGCCTTTTAAGAATTCACGTGAAAGAGGGAAGGCCTATGAACCTGAAGGGCCGGGAAGTGGCGGGTATCGTGATCCTTCTGGTGGTGGTGGGGGCGGTGATGGGCTGGCGCTGGTTCAAAAGCCCGGGCCGGGAACCCCTGGTCTTTGAGGAACCGGCGCCGCCGCCGGTGGAGGAGAAGGCCCCCGAAGCGGCCTTCATCGCCGTTCATGTGGCAGGAGCCGTGAAAAACCCCGGGGTCTACACTTTAAAGGAGGGGGCCAGGGCCCTGGATGCCCTCCAGGCGGCCGGGGGAGCCCATCCCGAAGCCGACGAGCATGCCTTCAATCTGGCCCAGCCCCTTTACGACGGCCAGCGGATCGAGATCCCCTTCAAACGGGGGGAGGGGCAGGACCCGGAACCCGGCGGCACCCCGGGGGGCTCCGGTGCCCTGATCAACATCAACACGGCCACCGCCAGGGAGTTGGAGGCCCTGCCCAACATCGGCCCCGCCCGGGCGGCCCAGATCGTGGAGCACAGGGAAAAGCACGGGTACTTCAAAAGCGTCGATGAGCTGACCAGGGTCTCCGGGATTGGCGATAAGATCCTGGCATCCCTCCGGGACCTGGTGACCATCTACTGACGGGGTGCGTGTGGTAAAAATCCGGGGAGCAGCGGGGAAAAAAAGGATTCCCCTCCCGGAAGGAGAATGAGTATAAGGTTAAAACCATCTCACAACCGGGAGGTTCTTCATGAAAAAATCCACATGGTTGATTGTCGGCCTGTTTTTCCTTATCGTTATGAGCGGCTCCCTGGGCAGCCTCTACCTGGACTATCTCTGGTTTGCCAACCTGGGCTACGCTTCCGTTTTCTTGACTCTCTTCAGCAACCGCTTTATCGTCCAGGTGGCCGCCTTTCTCTTTTCTTTTGTCTTTCTCTTCGTGAACCTGCTGTTAAGCCGCCGGTCCGTCGTGGACATGTCCAACCTGCGGCTCAGGCAGGCTCTTATGAACACGCCGGCGGGGAACATCCTGGCCAAGAACCGGGTCACCTTCTTTTTTGCCGCCGCATCCCTCTTCCTGGCCCTGTTGACCTCCGGGTATACCGGCGGCTACTGGCTTACCGTCAGGCAGTTCTTCAGCGGTCGGCCCTTTGGCCTGACAGATCCCATCTTTGCCCGGGATGTGGGCTTTTACGTCTTCTCCATGCCCTTTTACACCTTCATCAACCAGTACCTCTCGGGCCTGCTCCTGGTGGCCCTTCTGGCCGTGAGCGCCCTGTACCTGGTCTCCTCGACCCCGGGCCTCTCCCTGAAGAACCTCTCCTTTCTCTATGAAGGCGGCGGGCATGTATCCCTGCTGCTGGCCCTTTTCTTCACGGTGAAAGCCTGGGGGTACCGCCTGGCCTCCTTCGACCTGATCCACTCCACCCAGGGGGTGGTGACGGGGGCCGGGTATACCGATGTCCATGCCCGGCTGCCGGCCTTGAACATCCTGATGGTTCTGGCCCTAGTGTGCGCGGCGGCCCTGGTGGTGAATATCTTCCTGAAGAAGCCCCGCATCATCCTGGCCTGCGTCCTGGGCCTGATGGCGGCGTCCCTGCTGCTGGGGGGCCTTTACCCCTACCTGGTCCAGACCCTCCAGGTGGAACCCAACAAGTTCAACCGGGAGCAGGAATATATCCGCCACAATATCGACTTTACCCGCCGGGCCTTCGGCCTGGACAGCATCACCCATACGGACTTCCCTGCCGTGGATACCCTGGACGGCGCCGCCCTGGTGGCCAACCGGAACACCCTGGATAATGTCAGGCTGTGGGATTACCGCCCCCTGCGGGACACCTTTAACCAGATGCAGGGGATCCGCCTCTATTACCGCTTCACCGGGGTGGATTCGGACCGCTACCATGTGGGCGGCACCTACCGGCAGGTCATGATCGCCGCCCGGGAACTGGACAAGGAACGGCTGCCGGCGGAATCCCAGACCTGGGAAAACCAGCGCCTCCAGTACACCCACGGGTACGGGGTAGCCATGAGCCCCGTCAACGAGGTGACCTCCGAGGGCCTGCCCTCCTACTTCGTCCAGGATGTGCCTCCCCGGACGGCGGAGGGTATCGAACTCGCCCGGCCCCAGATCTATTACGGCGAGCTTACCAGGGAGTATGTCATCGTCAACACGAATACGGAGGAGTTCGACTACCCCCTGGGGACTACCAACGCCTATACCACCTACGAGGGCCGGGGAGGTGTGGAGCTGGGCGGGGTTTTTCGGCGCGTCCTCTTCGCCGTGAAGATGGGGGATTACCAGATCATGCTC
>PWVN01000118.1 GCA_003561835.1 Syntrophomonadaceae bacterium | reverse complement strand
GGGTATGAACCGCATGCTCTAGCCAACTGAGCTACGCCGCCTGGAGCTCACGACCGGAGTTGAACCGGTGACCTCATCCTTACCAAGGATGTGCTCTGCCGCCTGAGCTACGTGAGCAAGCCTTTATACACAAGAGATTAACCTTTACAGGTTAATCTCCCTGTTTTTAAGTTGGTTGCGGGGGCAGGATTTGAACCTGCGACCTCCGGGTTATGAGCCCGACGAGCTACCGGACTGCTCCACCCCGCGTTATGCATTTGAAAGGAGAACCTGGAGCGGGTGATGGGAATCGAACCCACGTAACTGGCTTGGGAAGCCAGCGCTCTGCCATTGAGCTACACCCGCTTCTCTGCCCCGAAAGCGGCGGGCGTTTAGTATTATACAACGTTTGTTTCTAAATGTCAACCACGGAAAAGGGGCGCCGTCAGGCCTTCTCCCGGCCCTCCAGGTAGCGCTCCAGCTTGCGCTTCACCCTTTGGAGGGCATTGTCGATGGATTTCACGTGACGCCGGAGCTCCACGGCAATCTCCTGGTAGGATTTCCCTTCCAGGTACAGCATGAGGACCTTCCATTCCAGGTCGCTCAGGATCTCCCCCATCTTGAACTCGATATCGTCGTATTCCTCCCGGTTGATCATGAGTTCCTCCGGGTCGGTGATCTTGGCCCCGGAAAGAATATCCAGGAGGGTGCGGTCGGAATCTTCGTCATAAATTGGTTTGTTCAGGGATACATATGAATTTAGGGGAATGTGCTTCTGCCGGGTGGCCGTCTTGATGGCCGTGATGATCTGGCGGGTGATGCACAGTTCCGCAAAAGCCCTGAAGGATGAGAGCTTGTCCCCCTTGAAATCCCGGATTGCCTTGTAAAGCCCAATCATTCCTTCCTGTATGATGTCCTCCCTGTCAGCCCCTATCAAAAAGTAGGACCTCGCCTTGGCCTTGACAAAATTCCTGTACTTGTTGATGAGATATTCCAGTGCGATATTATCCCCATCTTTGGCCTCTAGAGCGATCTCTTCGTCCGTCTTGATATTGTACCTGACAAATACGTTGTTGCCCTGGACTTCTTGGGCCGATTGGCTCACCAGCATCGCCTCCATCCTGGAATTGGGGAGCAAAGTACACAGATAATTATATCTTATGGACGCCGGAAACGTCAACCCTTTTAGACCGCCGCCGGGGCCCCCTTCCCAAACCCCATCCTGAAGCCTTTCTCGGGCGGTTCAGGGCTTCTTCTGCCGGCGCATGGTCTCCAGCCGCTCCCGCTGCTCCGGCGGGAGGTCATCCCCCAGGCGGCGGCGCCGGTCCTGCTTGATGCGGGCATAGGAATCCCTGAACATCTCCTTCTCGGCCCGGATCCTCTCCGCCAGCTCCCGGGCGGAAAGGCGGACGGCCCCGTGCATGAGGACGCTGCGCTGCTCTTCCCAGTCGGAGGTGGCCACATCCACGGGCATGCGGCCGGAAAAATCCGCCGCCAGCCTTTCGATGAAGGAGTCTGCCGTCTGGCCTTCTCCCGTGTAGGCCACCCGCAAAGGGCCGTGGGAGAGGATGACCTCCTTCCCCCCCGGCACCTGGTGGGCATCGAAGACCACTATAATATATGACCAGGGGTTGGGGACATATTCCTGGAGGACCTCCAAAAGTTTGTCCCGGGCCGCCCCCAGGTTCTCCTTTTTTAAAGCCGCCAGCTCCGGCCAGCTGCTTATGATGTTGTACCCGTCCACCAGCAGAACCCTGGACATGGCCTCACCTACCACCCGTTTCTCTGACGGTATATTTCATAGAGAAGGACGCCCCCGGCTACGGAGACGTTCAAGGATGCCGTCCTGCCGGCCATGGGCAGCCGCAGCAGGAAGTCGCATTTCGCCCGGATCAGGGGAGAGAGGCCTTTCCCTTCCCCCCCCAGGACCAGGGCCAGGGGGCCCTTCAGGTCGGCCCGGGAAAAAACCTGCTCCCCCTCCATGTCGGCCCCGGCCACCCAGACCCCCCTCTTCTTCAGCTCCTCCAGGGCCCGGGCCAGGTTGGTGACCCGGGCCACCGGCAGGTGTTCCACGGCCCCGGCGGCAGCCTTGTACACCCCGGTGGTCACCCCCACACAGCGGCGTTCCGGGATGAGGGCCCCGTGGGCCCCCACGGCTGCCGCCGTCCTCAGGAGGGCACCGAAATTGTGGGGGTCCTGCAGGTGGTCCAGGACCAGGAAGAAGGGGTCCTCCCCTTTGGTTTTGGCAGCCCGGAAAAGCTCCTCCAGGGAAGCATAGGGGAAGGGGGTTGCCAGGGCCAGGATCCCCTGGTGGTTTTGCCCCGGAGCCAGACGGTCCAGCCGGGCCCGCTCCTGGCGCTCCACCGGCACCCCCATCTTCCCGGCCAGCTGTTCCAGGGCCCTGGCCCTGGGGTCTTGCAGTCCCTGGGCCAGGATAAGCTTTTTCAGGGGGCGCGCCTGGAGAGCCTCCTCCACCGGGTGCCTCCCGCAAATCATATCTTCCTGCTTTTTCAACCCGCCACCCCCCTCCTCAAGTAAGTTTACTTTAGGGGTCAGGCTCCAAAGTAAACTTACTCATCATAAAATGCTTCGATTGTGTTCTCTGGAAAAATATGTTTAGATGCTGCCCCGCCCCGGGTCGAGCCGAAACCCCGGACCGGCAAAAGAGCTCAAAACTGCCCCCGGATTTCTGCCATGATTTCCTGGAGGCGGTCCATCTTTCCTTCCAGGTAGAGGGCCCCCAGAAGGGTCTCCAGGCCTGTGGCCTGCCGGTAGTCCCCCGTGGTGGACCCTTTGGGTACCCGGCCCCCGGCGTTGCGCCCCCGCCGGACCAGACGGATTTCCTCCTCCGAGAGGAGAGGTTCAATTGTCTGCAGGAGGTCCGCCTGCCCCCGGGCCCGGGCCAGGGAGATGGCCCGGCGATGCAGTTCCGTTACCGGTTTGGGCCCCTCCTCCACCACCAGGTGGGTGCGAATATACACTTCAAAGACGGCGTCCCCCACATAGGCCAGGACCTGGGGGGAAAGCCAGGCAGGGGTTCCTTCCCGGCGGGGGGAGGCCCTCCAAAGAAACCCCGCCGTCCTTTTCCACGCTGAAGATACCGCTTTTCTGATCATCCTTCCCGCCGCCAGCGTACCCCGTGGGGAGTATCCTCCAGGGTGATCCCCATGTCCTTTAACCGGTCCCGGATAGCATCGGCTTCCTGCCAGTTTTTCTCCTGGCGGGCCTGCCGGCGCTGCTGGATCAAGGCTTCAACTTCCTGTTCCAGGCTTTTCCCCCCGGTTACGGGGAAGACGAAGCCCAGGATTTCATCCACCTCCCGGTAAAAGTCCAGCACGCTCCGGAGAGCCTCACCGTCCACATCCCCGGATTGGTTCACACAGGTGTTGACCTCCCGGGCCAGGTCGAAAAGGGCGGCGATGCCGTCGGCGGTGTTGAAGTCGTCATCCATGGCCCGGGTAAAAGCTTCCCGGGCTTTCGCAACCTGCCCCTGCAGAGGCTTTTCGGAAAAACTCCCCCCGGTACCGGAGAGTTTCCCCAGCAGGTCCTCCACGTTGGTCACCATGGTATGCAGGCGGCGCAAGCCTCCCTCAGCCTGCTCCAGGAGCTCCGGGCTGAAGTTGATGGGACTCCGGTAGTGGGCGGAGAGCATGAAGAAGCGGACCACCTGGGGGTCCACGGTCTTCAGCATCTCCCGCACCGTGAGAAAGTTCCCCAGGGATTTGGACATCTTCTCCTGGTTGATGTTCAGGTAGCCGGCATGGAGCCAGTAGCGGGCAAAGGGCCTGCCCGTCGCCCCCTCGCTCTGGGCCACCTCGTTCTCGTGGTGGGGAAAGATCAGGTCCGGTCCGCCGGCGTGGATATCGATGGTCTCCCCCAGGTACTCCATGGCCATGACGGAGCACTCGATGTGCCAGCCGGGCCGGCCCATCCCCCAGGGGCTCTCCCAGGCCGGCTCCCCCGGTTTCTG
>PWVN01000083.1 GCA_003561835.1 Syntrophomonadaceae bacterium | reverse complement strand
CGGCCGCACCCCGCTCCCGGGTCTGATCCAGAAAGTCATGACCGTCGTGGGTTTGCCCCTTCAGGCAGATAAAAAGATGGCCGGGCTTAACCTGCCGGGAATCCCAGGCGATTCCCCGGATGGCTGTATCCAGGCTCCCGCTGCATCGGAGGACGGGGATGTTTTGAACCAGTTCTGAAAACCGCATCGTTACTCCTTTGCTTTGTTCTTTCCCCTATTTTCCCTCCCCCGGGTCCCGCTATGCACGGCTCCTGAAACAAGAAAAAGCCCCCCCTTTGCCCTTGGAGGGGCCCGGCCTTAGTGGTAAAAAATCCTTGCTGGGAACCTTCTTCACCCAAACCCTGGACATGGTTGAGGAATACGGCCATGAACAGTTCTCTCGTGGAGCGCTATCGCCTGATGAATATCTGTGTATAGTACTGCCCCTTGGGCCCCTGAACCATGCCGATGCCCACGTGGGTGAACTTGGGGTTTAAGATATTGGCCCGGTGGCCGTCGGACTTCATGAGGGCGGCATGGGCGCTTTCCACCGAAGGATGCAGGGCGATGTTCTCTCCCAGGGCGGTCCAGGATATATCGAAGAGGGCCAGCAAATCCCTGGGGGAGCCGTAGGTGGGGGATACATGGCTGAAATAATCGTCATCCCTCATATCCTCGCTCTTGAAGCGGGCCACTGCCCCCAGCCTGTCGTAGGCCTTGAGGGGGGACAGGCCTTCTTTCGCCCGCTCTTCATTAACCCATTTCAGCATGGTGGACTCATTGGCATTCATGGAGTAGGGGGGCAAAGAGGGGTCAACCGGGTCCGGCTCGGGTTCCGGGTCTTCGGGCTCCGGTTTCGGTTCAGGCTTAGGTTCGGGTTCCGGGTCCGGTTTAGGTTCTGGTTCGGGCTCTGGCTCCGGCTCCGGTTCCGGTGCGGGCTTTGGCTCCGGTTTGGGCTCGGGTTCAGGTTCGGGTTTTGACTTTGGTTTGGGCTCGGACTTTTGTTCAGGCTCCGGTGCAGGTTCCGGCTCTGTTTCCGGGGTTATGCCCTCCGGCAAACCGGGGTCCTTCTTCCGCTGTCGGTTAAAGAGCTCTCCCGCCACCTCCGCCTCCGAAGCCTCATTTGCCAAAAGGATTTCCCAATCCTCCTGCCCCAGGGCTGCCCCTCTCCCGGGGGACACCCCCTCCTCCCCGGCCAGGGCCGCCCCTTCCTCGCGGGCAGCCTGTCCTCCGGGGGCAGACAGGGTTTCGGGCCAATCCTCCCTGGCTCCGCTGAGCAGGGCCAGACTGCTGAAGATCAGCAGGATGAAAAGAATCAGGGGAATGAGGTACAGCCGATTGGACCTTCTGTGTTTTTTCTTCATAAAAAACCCTCCTTGGTTGAGGGACCGACAGGAAATGAAAAAACCCTCTTCGGCAGCCCGCTGTCATAGCCCCGTTGAGGGCCTTAGACCGGTGGCTTTGCGTCCCAGCTTTTCAGCAGGTTTGCCTTTGTCGGCCAGGTAAGTGAGCCGATTATGAAATTCCTTCTTCAGTTCCTATTATAAGCTTTCTGCCAAAGGGCTGTCAATAAATAATATCTTTGATGAAGAGAAAAATCCCAAAGCTCCCGAACCTCAAGTCCCGAAGTTCCCGAATTGTCCCGGAACTCCCGGAAAATCCCCCGGGATTCCTGCCGATGCCCGTAATGGCCAGCCTGAAGGCAGCTTGAGGATACCAAAAATTAAATTTATGGCAGGAGAATTTCCTGCAAAGGAGGAATTATGAGACAAGGGCAAAAAAATATCTCTTGAAATTTTTGGGTTTTTGGGCTATGATTAAAGTACAGTAATACTATAGGATAAGGAGGCATAATCATGCGAGAAGTCAACCTGGACTATGGTGCCGCCACCCCCCTGGACCCCGCCGTCCTTGAAGCCATGCTCCCGTACATGAGGGAACACTACGGCAACCCCTCCAGCGGCCACAGCCTGGGGCAAAAGCCGCGGCAGGCCATGGCAGAGGCCCGGGAGAAGGTGGGCCGCCTGATCGGGGCCAAGCCGGGGCAGATCTTGTTCACGGCCAGCGCTTCCGAGGCCAACAATATGGCCGTCAAAGGCATCGCCGCCGCCAGCAGAAAAAAAGGCACACATATCGTGGCCTCGTCTATAGAGCACTTTTCCATCTTAAACCCCTTGAAAACCCTGGAGAAGGACGGTTTTCGGATCACCCTCCTGCCCGTGGACGAACAGGGCTTGGTGGATGCGGGGGAACTGGAGAGGGCCATAACCCCGGAGACCATTTTGGTTTCGGTGGCCGCGGCCAATGCGGAAATCGGCACCTTGCAGGACCTGAAAGCCCTGACGGCCGTCGCCAAAGCCAAAGGCGTGCCCTTCCACACCGACGCTGCCGCCGCGGCAGGCTGGGTTCCCCTGGATGTGCAGGACTTGGGGGTGGACCTACTGACCCTGGCAGGGGACCAGCTCTATGGCCCCAAGGGTTCGGCAGCCCTCTATGTGGGGCAGGGGGTCCGGCTGCGGCCCCTGGTGGAAGGGGGTATCCAGGAGCGAGGACTGCGGGCCGGTACGGAAAATATCCCTGTCATCGTTGGCCTGGGTGAAGCGGCCCGGATCGCCGCAGAGACCAGGGAAGAGAGGGCACAAAGCCTCGCAGCCCTGCGGGACGGGTTGAAGGAGAGCCTTTTGAAACATGTCCCTCATCTGCGGGTGAACGGCCACCCCACACGGCGTCTCCCCCACAACCTGCATGTTTCCGTGGAGTTCGTGGAAGGGGAAGCCCTGCTCATGCACCTGGACATGGCGGGGATCTATGTATCCAGCGGTTCCTCCTGCACCTCCCAGGCCCTGAAGTCCTCTCACGTGCTGGCGGCCATCGGGCTGCCGCCGGAACTGGCCCAGGGCTCCCTCCTCTTTACCCTGGGGAGGGAAAGCAGGGAGGAGGACGTCTCCTATGTGAGCGGGGAACTGGCCCGCATCGCCCAGCTTTTGAGGGCCATGTCGCCCTTGTACCAGAACTTTCTCAAGAAAGGAAGATAAAGATGCCAGAGTACAGTGAAAAGGTAATGGAGCATTTCAAAAGCCCCAAGAATGTGGGCGAGATTGCCGGGGCCGACGGTGTCGGCGAGGTTGGCAACCCCGTCTGTGGGGATATGATGAAGTTTACCATCAAGGTGAAAGACGACCGCCTGGAGGATGTCAAGTTTCTCACCTTTGGCTGCGGGGCAGCCATCGCCGTTTCCAGCATGGTGGCGGAAATGGCCAAGGGCATGACTCTGGATGAAGCCATGAAGCTGACCAACAAGGATGTGGCCAAGGCCCTGGATGGGCTGCCCGGGAACAAGATGCACTGCTCCAACCTGGGGGCCGATGCCCTCCACAAGGCCATCGAAGACTACCGGCAGAAGCAGGCTTCCTAGAGGCCAAAGCCAAGGTCTGGGAGAAAACTGCTGGAGGTATAGTTCTGAAAGAATTTCTATCATCATATATGTGCCTTGAGCGCAGCGAAAGGAATGGTAGTAAAAATGAATGAAAAAAGACTTCCCGAAGAGAGGGCTTGCGGGTGCCCTTTATGTGATGTCCCGGTATGCCCCGACCCCAAAGAGGATGGGGGGGGATGCCCTTCGGCCCATAAGATTAAGATCCACCTCCTGGACTGTGTGGGCCTGTACTGCCCGGTGCCCGTCATGCGGGCCAAGGAGGAAATCGATACCCTGGAGCCGGGAGCCCTCATGGAAATTGTGGCGGATGATCCGGCGGCGGAGGCGGATATTCCCAGTTGGGCCAAACGAACAGGTAACGAATTGTTGAGAAGTTGGCGGGAGGGTGAAGAACGGCACTTTTTGGTGCAAAAGAAAAAGGAGGATTAACAACATGGCTGAGAAAAAGAAGATACTCTACGTGCAGACCAGCGGCCCCAATGCCCCGGAGAGGCAGTATGCGCCTTTGATTCTGGCCCAGACAGCCCGGGCCATGGACGTGGAAGCCACCGTTTTTTACCTG
>PWVN01000154.1 GCA_003561835.1 Syntrophomonadaceae bacterium | reverse complement strand
TCTCCCCTTTTCGTTGAAATAATAGGTCAGTCCCCAGGCAGCAATACTGCCGACATTTAAAAAAGTCAGGGGGAAAACCTCCAGGGCCAAAAAGAAGACCAGGAAGAAAGCATGCGCGGGACCCCCAATGATACAGAAAACCTTTACCACGCGATAGGCTTCCGTATCATCCGGGTCAATGATCTCGGAGACTTTGGAGTATGAGCCCGGGAGGTTACGAAAGAACTGCTTTGACTTTTTCAAAACCCGTTCCATTTTCAACCTCCTGACTGTTTTTGGATACCTATTTGGCTAGAAAATAATGAAGCAGCGAAAGCCAGTCATAAAATTTGGCTTCGCTGCCTGTTCCTGATTTTCCTGCTAAATCTCAGAATATTTGCCATTTCTACTTCTCTTCAGCACCTTACCCTGCCTCACAGCCTATTTCCGGTCATCCTTGACTTGGGGAATCATCATCACAGACGACGTTATCGTCATCATAGCAGCGCTTTCGGTCCTCGTCTTGCTCCTCCTCCGCCGTTTGGCGTCCCCCGAGCATACGGTTCATCACCAGGCTGGCGGTGAGGTCTCCCGTTACGTTCACGGCCGTCCGGCTCATGTCCAAAATCCGGTCCACACCGATAATCAGGGCAATGCCCGCCGTGGGAATGCCCACACTGCGCAGGACCATGGAAAGGATAATGATACCGACGCCGGGCGTGGCGGGAGAGCCAATGGAAGCGCCCACGGCGGTAACCACGATCAACAGCAGGGCCGGCAGGCCCAGTTCTACCCCGAATACCTGGGCGAGAAACACGGTGGCAGCCCCTTGATAAAGGGCCGTGCCGTCCATATTGATGCTGGCCCCCAGAGGGATCAGGAACTGGGATATGGAGGGACGAATCTTGAGTTTTTCCTCCGCCGTCTTCATGGAAAGGGGCATAACTGCCGCTGAGATGGAGGTGGAAAAGGCCAGGAGCTGCACCTCCCGGACGGCTCCCAGGAAGAACAGGGGGTTCATCCGGCAGTACAATGCCACAATCAAAAGATAAAAGCAGAGTAAGATCAGAAGGCCCAGAAGAACGGTGCCCACGTAGACGGCCATGCCCAGCAGGGCATCCAGGCCTACCTTGATGGTAACCTGGGCCAGAAGGCCGAATACCGCCAGGGGTGCCAGGAGCATGGCCCAGCGGACCACCGTCATGCAAACTTCCTGTAGGGAGCCCATCAGGGAAAGGAGGGGCTTGGCCTGCTGGGGGTTGATGGCAACCAGGGCCAGGCCGATGATGATGGCGAAGAGAACCACCTGCAGCATATCCCTCTCCACCATGGACCCCAGGGGGTTCTCCGGAATGAGGCTCACCACAATTTCGGGCAGGGTGCCCATATCGGGGGTTTCCTCGTCGATTTCATCGGGAAGATCGCCAGGCGCGACGGCAGCCATAAACCCCTCATCGATAAAGCTGCCGGGCTGTATTATGGTGGTAACGGTAAGGCCGATAATGATGGCTATCGAGGTGGTGATTAAAAAGTAGATCACGATGCGGACACCGATCTTGCGCAGGTAGTCCATATCTTCGCTGGCGGCCAGGCCGCGAATGACGGAGGCGAAGATCAAGGGCACCACGATCATCTGAATGAGGCTCAGGAAAACGTTGCCCGGCAGGGCCAACCAGCTTCCCACCATGTTGGCTGTCCCCTGGTCCAGGAGGCCTGTGGCCGGGGACAGTAAGATTCCCGTACCGATCCCCAAAAACATGGCCACCAGGATTTTCATCCACAAGCGGCCCTGGATCAATCCCTGCAGGTGCCCGGCCAGGTATGTTAAAGGCTTGGGATGTATTTTTTCCAAATACTGCTTCATGGTAAAACCTCCAGTGTAAGAATTTCTTCCGGGTATCTCCCAGTGCTCAGGATGACCCGGCTTTTGCCTCCTCCCCCTTCAAAGCACTAAATACCGCCAGCACCCAGCCCAGCCGTAGAATCCTCCCCTCTTCCCCGGGGCCAAAGGGAAGGGCAAAGAATTTCCTGGTTCTAATCATTGCCAGCCTCCATAGAACAAATCATGTATTTATAATAGTTCAATATCTTGGCGGCAAAACCCTTTTACTGCCCGGTCGAGAACCGGCATCTTCTCCAAACCTCCGAGTTTTTTCTGCATTAGACAAAAAAAACCGATTTACCAATCTTCCCCTGACTTCCCTATCTTTGCGTAAGCAAGGGCCGCCCCGGGTTATTACATATTATTATGGCCGCTGGATACCCTAAAAAAAGGTTTTAAAAAACAGGGGGCGACCGGGATTGAGCGGAACTTCGGCCCCGCCCGGGGTCATCTGGTTGGGAACCAATACCTGCGACGGCAACATTATTTCCACCCTGAACACCTATGAGCCTTCCTTGCAAAAACTGGTTCAGGATTTTGATATATACTACGCTGCTTTTATCATGGCTGCCGAGGGTGAGAAGGCGACAGAAGCATGGCGGTTGCCCCAGGTCCAAAGGGGGGATTTCATCCTGGTGGTGGAGGGGTCCGTACCCACGGCATATCAGGGGAAAACAGCCATCGTCGGCCAGGTGCAGGGCCAAAAGGTCACCGCTCTGGAATTGGTCCAGGAGTTGGGAGCCCTGGCCAGGTGGGTGGTGGCTGCCGGGGCCTGCGCCTCCTTCGGAGGGCCCTACTCCGCCCACCCCAACCCCACCGGTGGAAAGGCCGTTTCAAAAGTCTTGGACCGCCCTGTCATCAATGTTCCCGGGTGCCCCGTCAACCCCCGCTGGATTTTGGAAACCCTTTACTATCTGAAGGAAAAGGGGACTCCGGACCTGGATCCTTTGGGCAGGCCCCGCTTCCTCTTCCGGGATACGGTCCACAGCCGCTGCCAGTATCTGCCCCTCTTCGAAGCTGGTGTCTTCGTCCGGGAGTTGGGGCAGCAGGGGTGCACCTACCTCTTGGGCTGCAAGGGCCCCAGCACCCGGGCTGATTGCCCTGTCAGGTTTTGGAACGATGAAAAATCAGCCTGGAACGTCAGCGTTAACAGTATCTGCATCGGCTGTACGTCTCCCGAGTTCCCCGACCAGGTAGCCCCCTTCTTCAAACACGAGACGGATCTGTATATCAAGCCCAGGCGCATAAACCTGGATACCCTGGCCCTGGGCACCGCCCTCTTTACCCTGGCCGGAATCGGGGCCCACCTGACAGGAAAGCTCCTCACAGGCAGGATCAAACCCAATGTGAAGGCCCTCGGCAAGGGGGCAAAAACCCTGCTGCCCACTCTGAAGAAAAAGTTGAGGTGATCCCATGCACAAAGTGTCCATTTCCCCGGTAACCCGGGCCAATGCCGTCGGCACCGCCACCGTCTATGTGGAGGATGGAAGGGTGGTGGAGGCGGAGAGCGGATCCTCGATTTTTAAAGGCTTTGAAGTTATCATGGAAGGGCGGGACCCCTGGGACGCCCCCTACCTGACCCAGCGCATCTGCGGCGTCTGCTCTTCTGCCCACGGCCTGGCCTCCTGCCTGGCCCTGGAAGCCATGGCCGGGGTACAGCCGCCGTCCAACGGCATCCTGCTTCGGAACATCATCTTCGGCCTGGATCTGCTCCAGAACCACATCCGCCACTTCTACATGCTGGGGTTATGGGATTGGGTGGCCCCTCCCGAGAAATATCCCTTTAAAAACGGTTTTACCAAGGGGTTCCGCTGTTCTGCGAGGGAAACGGAAAGGCTTCACGAAGGGTACTGGCTGGCTGCCGAACACAGCCGCCTCGCCCATGAGGCCCTGACCCTTCTCGGGGGGAAAATTCCCCACAACCACGGCATCGTTCCCGGGGGAGTCACTTTATTTCCCGAATCCCATATTCAGGAAGAGCTCCGCCGCCGCTTTAAAAAAATCCGGGATTTCCTGGAAAGCAGGTACATCCCCGATGCCATGCTGCTTAAGTCCCGTTACCCGGACTACCTTTCCCTGGGGGTTCGGGAAACCGGTTTTCTCTCCTTTGGGGCCTTTCCCTTGGC
>PWVN01000211.1 GCA_003561835.1 Syntrophomonadaceae bacterium | reverse complement strand
TGGTCGGCATTCACCCCATCGTCTTCTGCTTCTTGAACGGCGTGATTCAATGCTTCACCATCCTCCACTACATGTCGCCCTTTGCCATCATGTCGGGGGAGTTTTTGGAGCACCAGGGCTGGACGGAAGGCCACCTGGCCACCTACGGCCTGGGCTACCTGGCCTGCGTGGCCCTAAGCGTTCCCCCCTCCATCTGGTACTGGCAGTGGCTGGGCCTGCTCTAATATGTTAAGATTACGCAATCCGGGAACTTTTCGGGGCCTGGTTTCATCTAAATAGGGAGCTTGAGAAATGGAGGGAGCCTCATGAATAAATCTATTCTTTTGGGGTTGGTAGCGGTGGCCCTGGTGGCGGTGGGCTTCGCCTTCTTCGGGTCTAATTCAGGGTCGGAGTCGGACCCGGAAATGACGGGAGTCATCTTCACCAGGGGAGAAGGGCAAATTCTGGTGGTTGTGGGCTTGGATGATGTAGACATCCCCTATGATGAGATGCTGGAACTGGGGAAGCGGGCCGCCTACCTGGAGGTTACCGGCAAGACGGTGATGGAGAAGGAGGGTAAAAAAATTGCCTTCACAGACCTGCAGGAAGGCGATGCCGTCAGGGTATGGGTTACGGGTCACCTGGCGGAGTCCTACCCCGAACAGGGGGAAGCGAAGAGAATTGTGGTCATAGACTGAATCGCGTTTTTTCAAAGCCCCCGGACGGGGGTTTTTTTATGTCTTTTTGGTTTCCCCCGCCTTTACTTCCTGCTCATGGGGGTAACATTGTCCAACTCCGCCCGGGCCACAAGGCGGTGGGTGGCGCGGCGGTTTAGAGGCTCGCAGGTGGTCAGGGTCAAGGTGGGGACCTCCGTGGTGTGGATGACGCTCCAGTCGGTGGGCTCGATGATGAAGACATCGGTCACCAGGTAGGTGAAGCGGTAGCCCCCGGTATACAGGTAGATCTTGTCTCCCTCCTCCAGTTCGTGCAGGTGGTAGAAGAACCCCCAGCGGCCGGCCCGGTGGCCGGCGATGGCCACATTGCCCGACTCGGTGCTGGGCAGGTCGCTCATCTCGTAGTGGACCGGAGCTTTATCCAGGAGGTCCGTATCGAAGACGCCGCCGGTTAGAACCACCAGGTCCACGTTGATTTTCGGGATGGCCAGGCGCATGGGCACCCATTCTCTAAAAACCACATGATGGAGATATCGACTGCTTTTAACTGGTTCGTTCTTAAGCAGTTGAACTCTCTCCCACAGGTAGTTCAGGTGCCCTTCCTCTCTTTGGTAGGGATCCGGGATTTGGAGCAGGCTTTCCTCATAGATCTGCCGCAGCTGGTTCTGGTAATAGGCAACCTGAATCTTACCCCAGGCGTAATGGCCCACCAGGACCAGGCCCGCCAGGATGAGCAGGATGCCCAGTATATTGATGAACTTGCTGAAGAATTTTTGCATGTTATGCCTCCCCCGGGCCTGCTGCCGCGAATTTATACCCCGGAAAACTTGTATAATTCCTGTATTAATACTATTATATATAAAGATGTGCAGTTGGTAAAATTTTTTTATTGAAGGAGATTCTATGAGCCGGGAGTTTCTCGAAGCCATCGATGCCAGGCCCCACTTCACCACGGAGACAAAAAAGCTGCCCCTGCCCAAAGGCCTGCGCAGAGGGGGGCGGGTCAACTTCATCTGGACCCTGGTCACCTTCGGCCTTCTGGCCTTTGAGTGGCAGGTAGGACTTCTGTCCGCCGGGGCCCAGGCCGTCTGGGCCGTCTGGTTGATCCGCTCGCCCCTGGGGGTGGCCCGCAAGAACTACATGCTGGGGAGCCATGCCGCCTATGCCGGCAAGTACCGGGAAGCCCTGGAGCTTTTCCAGGCAGCCCTGAAGGAATTCCCGGGCATGGTGGAGATCTACCCCATCCTGGGGGACCTGTACTTCAAAAAAGGGGAAAGCCGCAAGGGTATCGAGGCCTACAAGAAATACCTCTCGAAAAACCCCGGCGACAACGTCCTGCGCATCAAGCTCCTGTTGATCCTCATGGGCGAGGGCCTCTACGAGGAGTTCCTGGCCCTCCTGGAAAGCCTTCCCCATGACCTGCTGGAGGATTTCCTGCTCTCCATCCTCAAGTCCTTTGCCCTCCTGCAGCTGGACAAACCGGGCCAGGCCCAGAAGGTGCTGGCTGCCATCCCCGAATCGGAAGTGGAGGGGGAAGGGAAGGATGTACCCCTCAACTACCTGTGGGGGAGGGTCTTCCTGCAGAAAAAGGACCCGGGCCTGGCCCGGAAGCACCTGCGGCAGGTGCTGGAGGCCAGGGAAGGCTTTATGGACGCAGAGAGCCTCCTCAAGAAGAGCAGTTAACCCCATTATTTCGGGGAAAAAATTTTTCCTTCCCCCCCCTATCCAGGCATAGCTGGGGGATTTCATAGGATCCCGGCGGTCTTCCCCCGGGAAGATGAAGGACTCCCCTTCGCTGTGCCTCACCCTGCCTGCCCCTCCTTGCGTTCCCCCGGCCTTCCTGCTACAATACAAGTCATGCCGACAAGACAGGAGGAGGGATTCTCATGCTGGACAAAAAAGGGAAAATCATGAGCATCACCCTGGCTGCCTTTCTGTTTATCGCTCCCCTGATTCCGGAAACATCCCCTCCCTTCCTTTCCATGGGGTGGGCGGCGGAGACGGAGGCGCCGCTCCGGGAGAAGGAAGGGCAAAAGCTTGAGGCGGGATTACTCACCGCCACCGATGAGGAAGCCGGGGACACAGAAGCCTTGGAGAAAGAAGCAGAAGTTGAAGAAGAAAAAAGATACGAGCCTGATGAAAAGGAGATGGAACTCCTGGCCCGGGCCGTCTACAGCGAGGCCAGGGGAGAGCCCACGGAAGGTCAGGTGGCCGTGGCCGCCGTGATCTTGAACCGGTTGGAGGACGGCCAGTTCCCCAACACCATTTCCGGGGTCATCTTCCAGCCCCGGGCTTTCACCGCCGTGGCCGACGGCCAGTTCTGGTACACACCCAATCAGAAGTCCTTCGAGGCGGTGGAGCAGGCCCTGAAGGGGGAAGACCCCAGCGACGGCGCCCTCTACTACTACAATCCCGCCAAAGCCACCTCCCGCTGGATCTTCAGCCGGCCCGTTATCAAACGCATCGGCCGGCATCTCTTCGCCAACTGAAAGGGGACCCGAACCTCGGGCCCCCTTTTTTCTTTCCATTTCTTTATTAGGCTTCCTCCGGCTCCGCCCCGCCACCCGCCAGCTCCAGGTAGAAGGACATGAAGGCGAAGATGGCAGCTGTCCCCAGGAAGGCATAGCCGGCCATGGCCAGCAGGAGCAGGGGGGTATCCAGCAGGGCATTGGCGAAGATGCTGAAGAAGGCCACCGCCGCCAGGATGGGCAGGAGGAAGAGGAGGACGGGGCCCGGCCGGGCCAGCACCAGGCGCCAGGACCGTTCTGCCGCATCCACCACGCCCAGGTCTTCCGCCATCAGGGCATAGTCCCAGAAGATGAGCAGGATGAAGGCCGCCAGCAGAACCAGGATAAAGAGGAAAGCCAGGGGCCCCAGGCTCAAAAAGAGAAACCCCAGAAAGATGATGGCAGCCAGGACGATGATGCCCTGCATCAGGTAGCGGGTCCAGAACCTGCCGGCGTAGGCGGTGAAAACCTCCCGGTCCACCCGGCCTCCCCGCAGGCTTTCCAGGATGCAGCCCAGGTAGCCTCCCTTGAGGTAGGCGTTCAGGAGGATAAAGACCACCAGAAAGACCAGGCCCAACTCCCCCAGGTGGTTGAAGGGAAGGTTCACCTGGAAACCCCCGGAAGAGGGGGCGTCGGGCAGGACCTGGGT
Source organism: Syntrophomonadaceae bacterium (assembly GCA_003561835.1). Taxonomy (GTDB): domain Bacteria; phylum Bacillota; class Dethiobacteria; order PWVN01; family PWVN01; genus PWVN01. Next base: position 189 of record PWVN01000211.1, on the reverse strand, counting down.
CAGGGACGGTAAAGCCGAGGGGACGGTGAATTTTATGTGAAAATCCTGAGAAACCCGCCGGCCGATATCCTGCAGGTTCAGCAGATCCGCCAAAAAGGCCACCAGGGCCAGGGGATAATATTTGCGGACCAGTTCAAAGCCTCTTGTCAGGTGCACGCAGAAATCTCTCCCTTCTCGATGCTCATTTTT
>PWVN01000015.1 GCA_003561835.1 Syntrophomonadaceae bacterium | reverse complement strand
GATCAAACCACGAATTATGTTGATGATGATCTTTCTGTTTCCGAATGTATTCGACAACCCACGGGATGTCCTTGGTTCCAAAACTGACCACGCCGTAGCCGGTCTGCCACTCAAAACCACCGTTGAAAACGGGATGCTCGTTGGGGTCATGAGATGCATCGCCTTTGACTTGACCGATCCACCTGCTGATTTCGATCGTCGGCGGGACCGTAACGGCCAGGTGGACATGGTTGGCGGTTCCGCCGATTTCGTGAAGAAACAGTTGAGGAACCGAACAGCCGCGACGGCGAATGGTCTTGTAAACCAATGCTGTCAACGCCGTCCTGAAAGTGGGGTAAATCGGCCGGTTTGAAAATGGGGTTTTCTTCCGGCGGGTCTTCTTTCAACCCTTCAATCAATCGTTTTCTTCCTTTGCGGTTTTCTTCTTACGGGTTTTCTTCCTGGGGTTTTCTTCGGCACCAGCGGGCTTTCGGAGGAACATGGGTGCTCCGTAATTTTGGAGCAGCCCATGAGTTCAACCAGACGACGTAAGTGCCGCCACTGCGGCCAGTTATACGATCCCGACCCGCGTAACCGTTACCACCAGAAATACTGCGGCCAACCGGCTTGCCGGCAGGCCAGCAAGGCCGCCAGCCAGAGGCGCTGGCGGGCTTCGCCCAAGGGCCGCGACTACTTCCGGGGCTCGGCCAATCGCCTGCGGGTACGGGCCTGGCGTCAGACCCATCCGGGCTACTGGCGGCGACGACGTCAGAAGTCTCGCGCGTTACAAGATCACTGCCTGACGCAACTCCTTGTTACAGAAGGAGATAAGTCCACCTTAACGCCGCGCGCGTTACAAGATGTCATCCACGCGCAAGGTCTTGCCCTGACTGGACTTGTCGCTCAGTTAACCGGCAGCGCGTTACAAGAGAACATCGCTTTGAACACCCAACGTCTGATACGCTTGGGCCGGCAGATTCAAGGACTCGGCCCTGCCTGTCCGGCAGGCCGAAGCGGGAGATTGGCCAATGGCGTGGATCAAACGTGTTCTGGACCCCGAGCGACTGCGGCGGGTGCCGTCCCAGTTCAGCTGGATCGACCACCGCCTGGTCCGGGATAGGCATATCGTCGGCCGGTCGGCCGAAGCCCTGGCCTTGTACCTGTTCCTGGTCACCGTGGCCGACGGCCAGGGTCTGAGCTACTACTCCGACGCCGGGATCAGTCAACGGTTGCCGCTGGATGGGCCGACTCTGACCCGGGCTCGCCAGGAACTGATCCGGGCCCGGTTGATCGCCTATGAAAAACCCCTCTACCAGGTCCTGTCTCTGGACCCGCTGGTCACGTCGAATCCCTCCGCCCCCCGCGGCGGACCACCGCTGACCCTCGGGCAGATTCTTCAACAGTTGGAGCTTCCCCCATGATCGACTATGAACAGTACTGCCGGATCAAGGACTACCATGAACGCCGTCACCTGACGGTACCCCAGATTGCCCGGGAACTGCGCCTGGACGAGCGGACGGTGGCCCACTGGCTGGCCGCCGAGAAGTTCCAGCCGCGGCGGGCCGGGCGACGGTCCAGCAAGCTGGATCCTTACAAGCCGCAGATCGTGCGCTGGCTGGAGAGCCATCCCTACACCGCCACGCAGATCTTTCTGCGGCTGCGGGAGAGCGGTTATGCCGGGGGGATCACCATCGTCAAGGATTATGTCCACCGGATCCGTCCGCCCCGGACCCCGGCCTTCCTGACCCTCTCGTTCGCTCCCGGCGAATGCGCTCAGGTGGACTGGGGCCAGTTCGGCTCGATCAGCGTGGGCAACACCCGCCGGCGGCTGAGCTTCTTCGTGATGGTCCTGTGCTACAGCCGGATGCTGTACGTCGAGTTCACCGTCAGCGAGACCATGGAGCACTTCCTGGCCGGCCACGCCAACGCCTTCGCCTTCTTCGGCGGGGTTCCCGAGCGGGTCATGGTGGACAACTTGCGCTCCGCGGTGTTGCGGCATGCCCTGGGCCAAACGCCGGTGCTGAATCCGCGTTACAAGGACTTCGCCGATCACTTCGGCTTTACCATCCGCCCCTGCGGGGTCGGCCAGGCCCATGAAAAAGGTCGCGTTGAAAATGCCGTGGGGTATATCAAGAAAAACTTCCTGGCCGGGTTGGAACTGAGCGACTTCGCCCTGGTCAACCCGGCCGCCCGCCAGTGGCTGGACACGGTAGCCAACGTGCGCATCCACGGCCGCACCAAACAACGGCCGGCCGAACTGTTCCTGGCGGAAAAGCCCAAACTCCGGCCTCTGCCAATCCAGCCGTACGATGTCGGCGTCCTCCGGCCGGTGCGGGCCAGCCGTCAGTTCCGGGTGACCGTGGACACCAACACCTACTCGGTGCCCGCCGAATATGCCGGAGCGGCGTTGACCCTCAAGCTCTACCCCGACCATCTGTGCCTGTATCATCAAGACCGGCTGATCGCCCGGCACGTTCGCTGTTACGACCGGCGGCGGGACTTCGAGCATCCCGATCACCCCAAGGCTCTGCTCCAGCAGCGCCGCCGGGCGCGTGATCAGAAGTTGCTGCAACGCCTGCTCTCGCTGACGCCCCGGGCGGAAGGGTTTTACCAGGGTCTGGCCGAGCGGCGGCTCAACGTGCTGCATCACGTCCGCCAGATCGTCGCCCTGGCCGAGATCTACGGGGCGGAAAGAACCGCCCGGGCCATCGAGGATGCCCTGGAGTTCCAGGCCTTCAGCGGCGAATACATCGCCAACCTGCTCGAGCAGCGGCAACGGATCCTGCCGGAACCCGGGGCCCTGCACCTGACCCGCCGACAGGACCTGCTGGAGCTGGAACTGCCCGAACCGAACCTGGAACTCTACGAGACCCCCGAAACCCCTATCCCCGGAGAAACTCATGAAACGCAACAAGATCGCCCAAGCGACGCCGGATGACCTGCGTCGGCAACTCCAACTGCTCAAACTGCCGTTCATCCTGGAACACTTCGAGGAGCTGGCCGGACAGGCCGGCGCTCAGCAATGGTCCCACGTGGACTTCCTCGCCCGCCTGATCGAGGGCGAGGCCGCCCTGCGTCAGGACCAGGCCCGCCAGCGGCGCATCAAAAACGCCGGCTTCCCCGTGCTCAAGACCCTCGGGCAGTTCGACTTCACCTGGCCGACGAAGATCAATCGGCTGGCGGTCCAGAACCTCTTCCGCCTCAAGTTCATCGAGGAGAAGGCCAACGCCATCCTGATCGGCGGGGTGGGCCTGGGAAAAACGCATCTGGCGATCGCCCTGGGCTGGGCCGCTTGTCAGGCCGGCCCGCGGGTCCGTTTCGCCACCGCCATCGACATCATCAACAGCCTCGCGGCCGCCCAGAAAGCCGGGCGTCTGGTCCAGAAACTCAGGGAATACACCCGCCCGGATCTGTTGATTATCGATGAGCTGGGATATCTGCCCATCGACAAGCACGGGGCTGATCTGCTCTTCCAGATTATCAGCCAGCGGTACGAACGCGGGGCCATCGTGCTGACCACCAACAAGACCTACAAGAACTGGCCCTCGATGTTCAACAACGACAGCACCCTGACCTCGGCCATCCTCGACCGCATCCTGCACCACGCCGAGACCATTATCATCGAGGGCAAGAGCTATCGCATGAAGGACCGCATCGACCCGTAACCCTGTACCAAATGGCCCGACGCCCCCGGACTCCGTCTGCCGATATGGATGTGCTGCCCCAAAGTATCCACCACATAATCAAACCGGCTGATTTGCAGCATTTTCAAGCCGGCGCCAACAACATCTATACGACAAAAGGGATTGCGCCAAGCAACCTGGGAAGGAGGACGCGAATGAGATGAGTCGCTGAAACCTTCGGAGAGACCCTGTGGACCCTTTGACATCTCCCGCAGGCAGATGGAGCGTAAGCAGTCGGTTGTTTGCGATGTCAAGGGTGGACCGAGCCCACCCGGGAGAGCTTAGCCAGCACCCGGAAGCGAGTCTTGCGTGGTGTCGGAGCAATCCGGCCTGCGAAGCGTAGACAGCGAGCCTGGAAGCCATGCG
>PWVN01000182.1 GCA_003561835.1 Syntrophomonadaceae bacterium | reverse complement strand
TCCCGGTTACTGCTCCAGCACCAGGTCCAATTCCCGGGCGTCCTCGGGAATGCGGATCAGGGCGGACGGATAGGTGATGACGGTGATGACCATGGCATCTGCCGGGGGCGAAGTAAGGCTTGCACCCACCTTCAGGACATCCTCCCCGGCGGTAACGGAGGTGACCGTAAGCTCATAACCCCCTGTCGGCTTCTCCCCTGCGCTCACCAGGATGAAGGTGTACCCCCCTTTGTTCAAGCGGTGGATGCCCTCCTCCTGCATGGACTCTTCATACCATTCCCGTATTTCTTCATCCAGGCCTTCCGCATAGGGGTCTATTTCTTCAAAGTCCACGGAACTCCCCGCTTCTGCCTGTCTTCCCACCAGGTACGTACAGCCTGCCAGGCCCAGCAGGGCCAGGCTCAGAACCAGGACAACCCCCAAAGTGAAATGCTTCTTTTTCATCGGTACTGCCACCTTCCATCGTTAAGATTTTTACTCATATAGACGGAAAAAAACGGTGGGAGTTCCATCTTTTAAGGAAAGTTAACAATCGCGATTTCCCGGGAAATTTTCTAAAGCGGGGAGAACCGCCCGAAACCCCTTGCGTGTGCTATAATAGGAGGGAATGTGTTGCTTGGAGGCGCTGGCAATGATAAGGAGTATGCTGAAAGACCGGATCTTTTTCGCCACCCTGCTGACTCTGGGCATCCCCGTGATGGTTCAGCACCTTTTCTCATCCTTCCTCAATATGGTGGACATCGTTATGATCGGGCACCTGGGAGAGGTGAGCATCAGCGCCGTGGGGCTGGCCAATCAACTCTTCTTCATCCTGGTGCTGCTCCTCTTCGGGACCAACAGCGGCGGTGCCATCTTTGTGGCCCAGTTTTGGGGCAGCAGGGAACGCCGGAGCATCCACAAGACGGTGGGGGTCTCCCTGGCCATCAGCATCGTTGGGGCGGTGCTTTTTACCCTGGCGGCCATCACGTTTCCCGTTTTGATCCTTTCCCTGTTCACCCTGGACCCCCAGGTTATCCGGGTGGGCACGGATTACCTGCAGATCGTGGGCTTAAGCTACCTCTTTACCGCCATCAGCTTTTCCTTTGCCATCTCTTCCCGTTCCGTGGGGGATGCCAGGCTCCCCATGGTGGCCAGCGTCCTCTCCCTGGGCATCAACACCTTCCTCAACTGGGTCCTGATCTTCGGGTACCTGGGCTTTCCCGCCCTGGGGGTCAGGGGGGCGGCCATGGCCACCGTCATTGCCCGCTTTATTGAAATGGCCATCATCCTGGGTTACGTTTTCAGCACGGACCACCCCTTGCGGGGGGCCCTGAGAGATTATTTCAGTTTCTCCCGCTACTTCGCCGGGCGGGTGCTGCGCAAGTCCCTGCCCGTCATCGCCAACGAGTTCTTCTGGGCCATCGGCATGTCCCTGTATGTGGCGGCCTTTGCCCGTTCCGGCACCCAGGCCTACGCCGCCTACCAGATCGCCCACACCATCGACCGCCTCTTCTTCGTGGGCGCCTTCGGCATCGGGAGTTCCGCCGCCGTCATGATCGGGAACAAACTGGGGGAAAACAAACGGGAGGAGGCCATCCTCTACTCCCGCTACTTCAATATCCTGGCCGCTGCCTGCGGCCTCTTCTTCGGCGGCCTCTTGATCCTGACAGCCCCCTTCATCGTTCAGGCCTTCAATGTGAGCCCGGAAGTCAAGGCCAATGCCGTAAAAGTCATGTATGTCATCGGCCTCTACATGTCCCTCAAGATCATCAACGCCCTCCAGGTCATCGGCACTTTGAGGGGGGGCGGCGACACCACCTATTCCCTGGTCATGGAAATCTCCAGCGTCTACCTGATCGGCGTCCCCCTGGCCTTCCTGGCTGCCGGGGTCTGGCAGCTCCCCATCTACATCGTGGTGGCCCTGGTCAGCCTGGAGGAGGTGACGAAGGCGATTATGGGGCTGTACCGCCTTTTTTCCAACAAGTGGGCCAACGTGGTCATCGAAGGCATGTCCTAGCCGGCACAGCTCTATGGCTGCCCTGCCCGGTACTCTTCCATGATGGCCCCTCCCCGGCTGGTGCCGATGCGGGTGGCCCCGGCCGCCAGCATGGCCCGGGCCTCCTCCAGGGTACGAACACCCCCGGAAGCCTTGACCTCCATGTGGGGGCCTACGGTTTCCTTCATCAAGCGGACATCTTTCACCTTTGCCCCCCCGGGGCCGAAACCGGTGGAGGTCTTGACAAAGTGAGCCCCCGCCTCCCCGGCCAGGCAGCAGGCCAGGCGGATCTCCTCCTCCGAGAGGAGCCCCGTCTCCAGGATGACCTTTACGGTTTTGCCCCGGGCCGCTTTCACCACGGCGGCCATATCGTTCCGGACAAAATCCCTGTCCCCTTCCTTGAGGGCCCCGATGTTCATGACCATATCCACTTCCCCGGCTCCCTCTTCCAGGGCCCTTTCCGCCTCAAAGGCTTTCACCGCTGTGGCGGAGGCCCCCAGGGGGAAGCCGATAACGGTGCATACCTGAATCTGCGGACAGTTAAGCCTGTCCAGCTCCTGCCGGGCCAGTTTCACGTACACCGGGTTTATGCAAACGGCGGCAAACCTGTATTCCGCCGCTTCCCGGCAGAGCTTGAGAATATCCTCTTTCCCCGCTTCCGGTTTTAAGAGAGTGTGGTCGATGGCTGCAGCCAGTTGGCCTTCCATGTTATCCCTTCTTTCACCCTGAGTGGGCCGGAACTTCCGAGCGACGATTCTAGCGGGCAGTCCCCAGCCCCTTGACGATTTCCGCCACCAGGGCGGAGAACTTCTCCTTCACCCGTTCTGCCGTCTCCATGACCTCCTGGTGGTTCAGTTTCTGGACCAGCACTCCCGCCGCCATATTGGTGATGCAGGAGATTCCCAGCACCTGCAGGCCGGCGTGATTGGCCACGAGGACCTCCGGCACCGTGGACATGCCGACGGCATCGGCCCCGATGGCCCGGAGGTAGCGGATCTCGGCCGGGGTCTCATAGCTGGGGCCGGAGACGGCGGCGTAAACCCCTTCCTGCAGGGGTATGCCCAGGCACTCCCCCGCCCGCTTCCCCAGGGCCCGCAGCGTCCCGGGATAGGCTTCCGACATATCGGGAAAGCGGGGCCCCTGGTGTGAATAGTTGGGCCCCATCAGGGGGTTGGCCCCCATCAAATTGATGTGGTCCCGGATGAGCATCAGGTCCCCGGGCGTAAATAAGGTATTGACCCCTCCCGCCGCATTGGTGACGATGAGGAACTTCACCCCCAGCTCCTTCATGAGGCGGACAGGGTAGGTGACCTTGCCCATATCATAGCCCTCGTAAAAGTGGAACCTGCCCTGCATGGCCATAACCTTTTGGCCCTCCAGCTCGCCGAAAACCAGCCGGCCCCGGTGCCCCTCCACGGTGGAAACGGGAAAATGGGGGATCTCCCCGTAGGGAACCGCCACGGGAGAGGAAATCTTCTCGGCCAGAACCCCGAGGCCTGAACCCAAGATGATGGCCGTCTCCGGCCGGCCGGCCCTCTTCTGCCGTAAATATTCGGCGGTTTCTGCAAGCTTTTCCGCAAGACCTGTCATGGAACCATCACCCTTCTCATCTCTATTTTTGTAAACCCATCGTCCGTCAGGGACGAGGGGCAGGACAATACACCCTGGCAATTGCCGGCATCTGGGAGAGTTTTTTAGCCTTGATCGCTGAGCAGTATCTCCTGCAGTTCCCTGGCATAAGCCAGGCTTTCTTTATCTCCTGTAACGAACTCAATCTCGGAGGGGGATGAAATTCCAAGTCCAAGTTCCACGGCACGGGCAATCTGTTCCTGTTCAAAGATTGGTGTCTCCATAATGACCTTGTTGCTGCCCAGCTTTTTTAACACTGCCAGCCCTGCAGCGTCCAGGGCGATGCAGTCTCGACCGGCAAGGAAGACATTCCCCGCCTTCCGTGTCCCGATTGAAGGGCCGCCGTCGCTGAATACCTCAACGCCGTCCATGACCACCACATCGGCGGTAAAAGCGGTGTTTATTTCCGCAATCATTTTTCTCATGTGCGGGTTTCTTTTCGGAGTT
>PWVN01000100.1 GCA_003561835.1 Syntrophomonadaceae bacterium | reverse complement strand
TCAAAGCTGACAAGATGACCATGGCCAATTCCCTGGAACTTCGGGTCCCCTACCTGGACCACAAGCTCTTCGAGTTTGCCGCCCAAATCCCCCTCAAATACAAGATCCACCGGAAGCAGACCAAATACCTGCTGCGCCGGGCCTTTGCAGACCTGCTGCCGCCGGATGTGATAAACCGCCCCAAAAAGGGCTTCCCCGTTCCCACCCGCCTGTGGCTGAAGGAGAAGGGTTTTCAGAAGCACTTCCAGGACCTCCTGGGCCAAAAAGGGGCATCCCGGTGGCTTTCGCGGAAAGAGGTTCGGGAACTCTACCGCCGGCACCTGGCGGGAACGGCAGACAACAGCCGCAAACTCTGGACCCTGCTGGTCTTTCTCACCTGGCTCCAGGCTTTTGACCTGGAATAGGGAGTCTGGGGGGACATGGGCAAAAATTAGGTAAAATTTGCAAAAAAAAGAAGCGGTTTATTCTGAATTTTATTGCATTCTTGATACTTATAGGGTATACTTATCCTAACCAACTGTCTGATTTGGTAACACTTTGGCCTTACCCCGTTTTGTTTGGGTGCCGGTTAACCAGAGGAACAGTTCGGTAATCCAAAAAAAGGAGGTAAGGTAAATAATGTATGAAGACAGGACCTTAGCATGCAAGGACTGCGCGGAAGAGTTTACCTTTACCGCCGGTGAACAGGAGTTTTACGCAACAAAGGGGTTCGAGAATGATCCGTCTCGGTGCCCCGCCTGCCGCACCGCCAAGAGGCAGCAGCGGGATGGCTATCGTGCCAACAGACAGATGCACGAAGTGACCTGCGACGAGTGCGGATGCGCAACAGAAGTTCCCTTCAAGCCCACCGGCGACAAACCCGTCTACTGCCGCACCTGCTTCCAGAACAAAAGATAGCGGACAGGCCCGGAACTATTCCGGGCCTTTTCCTATGCGCTGTTACCCCTGCCCTTCTCTACGGAAGGGCTTATTTATGATCCCTTCATAGGCCTTAAGCCCCTTCCGGGCCCGGCAGGACCTTCCTACGCCTCCGGCCTCCCCTTCCTGATTTCCCTTACCAGGGCGGCGGCTGCCTCCTCCAGGGACAGGGTGGCGGGCAGGTCCACCCCTTTCTCTTTCAAGGCAGAAAAGAGTTCCAGCAGGTCCGGAGTCTCCAGCCCTGCCTTCTGCAGGAGATTTTGGTCCGTCAAGACCTCCACGGGAGTCCCCCGGGCCAGGATTTCACCTTCCCGCATCACATAGACGGTGTCGGCCAGAGGGGCAATGGGGGCCAGGTCATGGCTGGTGAAGAGAATGGCCATGCCGTATTTGCTGTTTATGTCCAAAAGCAGGCTTGTAATCTCCTTTTTGCTGCGCTGGTCCATCCGGGAGAAGGGCTCATCCAGGACCAAAAGGCGGGGCCGCATCACCAGGGCTCCCGCCAGGGCCACCTTCTGCTGCTCGCCACCGCTCAGGTAGTGGGGAATTTTCCGGGCCAGATGGCTGATCCCCAGTTCCTCCATCACCTGATCTACCCTTTCTTCCACCGCTTCCTTTGGCCAGCGGGAGTTCAGGGGAGCAAAGGCCACATCATCCCAGACGGTGGGGCCGATCAGCTGCTCCTGGGCGCTCTGAAGCAGAACTCCCATGTGGGTCCTCAGTTTTTTGAAATCCCTGGAGGGGTCCATCCCCAAAACCCGCACTTCCCCTTCCTGGGGGGCCAGCAGGCCGATAACATGGGACAAGAGAGTGGTCTTGCCGCAGCCGTTGGCCCCCAGGAGGGCCACCTTCTCTCCCGGGTACATGAGGAAGTGCAAACCGCAGATATTCACTTCCGTGGAGTCGGCATACCTATGTTTGATACAGCCGATATTGATGATTTCCTTCACCATAACACCGCCAGGAGAAACAGGATTGAGGAGAGGGCCACAGGGACCACATTGAGAAAACACCACCGGAAAACGCCCCGGGCCGGCATGATGCCTCCCCGGTAGCCCCTCAGAAGCAGGATGCGGAAACTCATTTCGTTCATATCCACGGCCTTGACCAGGATAAAACCCAACATCCGGGCAGCATTTTTCAGGCTGTTCCCCAGGCTGCCAAGATCATACCCGCCCTTGAGCCGCAGGGCGGTGACGGTTTCCCCGGCTCTCTCGGCCAGGATAAAAAAGGACCGGTAGGTGAGGAACAGGATATCGACCAGCACAGGGGGCAGGAAGCGGTTCAGAACGCCAAAAAGCTGGATATAGGGGGTGGTGCTGATGAGGAGGAGCAGGACATAAACGGCACAGGAAGCCCTGAATAGGACCAGCACCAGGACCGCCCCGGTATAACCCAGGAGGACCCGGCCGAAAAGAAAACCGAAAACGAGGGGGTAGACCAGGAACGGGGCCTGGTGTCGCCCCCCTGTCCCGGTAAACAGCAGCAGGAGGGAAAGGATCAGGAACAGCCCTGCCAGGTATTCCAGCCGGACCGCCGCTATGGCGGCCGGCAGAAGAAAGCCGGCGGCCGCCATCTTGCTCTCCGGCGCCACGCCATGTAAAAAGCTGTTGCCGAGTACGGCATTTCTGTCCAGAGCGGTGATCTTCACAGCCCTCAACCTTCTCTTTCCCGGGAAGTTTTAATCCAAGTCTTCTTCAGGCATTGCACCTGCGGCAGTATCCATATACCTCGTACCGGTGGCCGGTAACGGTATAGGCCTCGGGAAGCAGTTCTTCCATGGATCTTTCCTTGACGGGGCAGTAAGGCAAGTCATAGGATTCGCCGCAACCCAGGCAAAAAAAATGGTGCAGGTGCTGCCTTTCCCGGCAGAGGGCGTAGCGGGCCCTGGAGAGATCCATGGCCACCTGTTCCACCAGCCCCTCTTCCGCCAGGGTATCCAGGGTCCTGTAAACCGTGGCCAGGTTTATGCCCAAACCCCTTTCCTGGATCTGCAAGAAGATGTCCTCGGCACCGAGGGGTTTGCCCGAGGCCGCCAGGCAGTCGATGACGGCCTTCCGCTGTACCGTCAGGCGCAGCCCCTTCTTTTTTAAGGCGCAGTAAAATGCATTTCCCTGTGACATTTTCTTCCCGCCTTTTGCAAATTATTCGCAATTACTTTGTTGATAATTATAATGCCGTAACGGAACTTTGTAAACTAAAACTTCAGTTCCTCCCACTGCATATCCAGAAGATTTATATATATAAGTCCCCGCCTTTCCCGGCCCTCCAGGCCCAGAAGAATCCGGCAGGCCCAGGCCACCTGAAGGCTCGCCACCAGGGCAGGAGTGAAGGAAGGGTTTCCCATCTCCGTTTCGATCCCCCTGTCCCCCGGGGCGGAACCGTAAATTCTCTGCAGGATGTCGTCCCCAGGCTGCTGCACCGTCACCTGGCCGTACCAGCCGCTTATGGCCCCGTGGACCAGGGGAATCTTGTACTTCGTGCAGGACCGGGCCAGCTGCAGCCGGGCCCCGATGCTGTCCAGGGCATCCACCACCACCCGGCAGCCCGGCAGGATTTCCCCTGCCGTGGAAGCGTCGAAGGCTTTTTCCAGGGCAGTCAGGGTGACGGCCGGGTTGACGGCCCGAACCCTCTCCGCTGCCGCCCTGACCTTGGGGTACCCCAGGTTTTCCGTGGAGGAAAGGAGCTGCCGGTTCAGATTGTGCTCCTCAAAGACATCCGGGTCTACGGCCACCAGTTCCCCCACCCCCAGCCGGGCCAGCCCTTCCACCACATAGCCCCCCAGGCCGCCGCAGCCGATGACGGCAGCCCGGCTTTGAAAGAGGGTGAGCTGCTGGGCAGTGGACAGGGTCTTCTGGTTGCGCTGGTAGCGGGCAGGCAGGACCCCTGCTTCCAGGGCCGCCTCCTCCACCTGGGCCAGGGTTGAGCCGAAACGCTCAGCTGCCTCCTGCTGGAATTGCCAGGGCAGCAGCCCCCCTGCCGCCTTCTCCTTAACATATTCCTGAATTTTTGACATGGTAGTCCCCTCCTTCAAATTATTCCTTCTTCCCATCCTCCAGAACCCCGGGCCCTGCCCGAATGACTCACTGCTTCGGAACCCCTGTTTAGAAATTTATCCAGCTGGTTCCCCGGGAGCTTCCCTCCCGGGGATTTTCCTGTCGTGAAAGAGGATAT
>PWVN01000066.1 GCA_003561835.1 Syntrophomonadaceae bacterium | reverse complement strand
TATTGAACCGGTGGAAAAGGAATAAGGTACTTAGATGAGGGAATCCTCTGGAGGTGATTTACATGAGAAAAAGCCGATTTGTTCCGGCTATAATTTTCCTAGTTTCCTTGGCCGCTGTAATGGTGGCTTGTGAGTCTACCCCTGAAGAGTATAACCTGACCATCGTCAGCACAGAAGGTGGTTCGGTCATATCACCCGACGAAGGGACTTTTGCCTTTAAAGCCGGCATGGAGGTGAACCTGACGGCAAGCCCGGAAAAGGACTACCGGTTTGTCCGCTGGACCGGCGATGTGGACACGGTTGAAGATGTTTATGGCAGTTTAACCAGCATTACAATAAAGGGCAACTACGTTATTACTGCAGAGTTTGAGCAGATTACTGATGCCCTCTCTGACCCCCCCGCACCCCCGGAATGGAACCCGCAGAAGCAGGCCCTCCTGCCGGACAGGGAATTCGACGACGACTGGACGATGATGAACAACTGGTATCCTGCCCTGCACCGCGGTATTTCGGCGATATGGACCCAATGGGGTTCAAATCCCGCCATGATTACTTCTCCCGATAGGGCCAACGCTTCCACCATGCTGGGCTTAAGTGAAGGGCACCCCCCCGGTGATGGGCCCAGGATTTTACGCTACGTGTTTGCCAAGGACCTTCCCGGTGGTGTGTCCCTGGACCTTATCGTCAGACTCTATGACGGAGATACCCCGATAGGGGAGTGGGTCGAAGAAGACATACCGGCTGCATGGACAACCCGGGAAGTTGAAGTGACCTCCGAGCCGAGTAATTGGGGCAACGTACGGGTGGAGTTGACCCGTCAGGGTGAAACAGCAGCCCCCGATTCCGACTTGCGCCGGGTTTTGGTTTCCCTCGTCGAGATGGAAATACCCTACCCTGAGGAGTTCATTTTCCCGTATCTTAACCCCGCCACAACTACCCAGTCACCCGGTGGCGATACGGTGCAACGCCCGCCCGGAGTGCAGGAAGGGGACCTGATCTTTGTCTGCAGTTTTGATGGCGAAGCACCCGAAGGGTTTACCCTCATCTACGCTCAGCCCTCCATTGAGGAAGCCCCCCGTCCCTATGAACTGCGTACCTGGTGGAAACGTGCCGGCGCTAATGAGCCTGACTCTTACCGCTTTCCCACGGCAGAAGGCCTCTGGGCGGCAAGGATATCGGGAGCCGCTGACCGGCCCATGGCAGCAGCGGGGCATGTGGAGCCGACATCTGACTCCTTTGTGGCCCCCCTGGGGATCTCTGCGCCCTCTGTCGAGGCCCTTGAAAATTCTTTGATCCTACGCATTTCCGCCAACAGCGGCTACATCACATGGACAGAGCCCCACCAGTGGATTGCCTGGGATGAGTGGCCGTGCACTGCCGCTTCCTGGCGTTTTCAGAGAGAAGCCGGGCCCACCGGTGAAGAGTACCACGGAACAGGTTCATTTATTCATTGGGTTGTTCAGACGATTGCCATTGCACCACAGGAGTAGGCTCTTGACCTGAAAACCTTTCCGTGGAGCGGGAAGTAAGGGAATGGCTGCGGGGCCTCGGGATCGAACCGGTGGAGAAGGAATAAGGTGTTCTGTAGATGACATCGGGCAGCCGAAGGAGGAAAAGATGATGACAGAGAACATCAAGGTAGGAGTGAGTTCCTGCCTCCTGGGCAACACCGTCCGCTACGACGGCGGGCACAAGCGGGACCGCTACATAACCGACACCCTTAGCCAATATTTCCAATTCGTTCCCGTTTGCCCAGAGGTGGATAGCGGGATGACCGTGCCCCGGGAGGCCATGCGCCTGGTGGGGGAAATCGAAAGCCCCAGGCTGCTGACGATTCGCTCGGGTATCGACCACACCGAACGGATGGAGGATTTCTGCCGGAGAAAAATAGAAGAGCTAAAAAAAGAAGACCTGTGCGGGTTCATCTTCAAAAGCGACTCCCCCAGTTCAGGACTCTACAGAGTGAAGGTGTATACCCCTTCGGGGATGAATTCGGTGCGGAAAGGAAAGGGGCTTTTTGCCAGGGCGGTGGCGGAGACCTTCCCCCTTTTGCCCCTGGAGGAGGAGGGCCGCCTCCATGATGCCGTCCTTAGGGAAAACTTTATTGAACGGGTTTTCAGCTACCGGCGCTGGAAGGACTTTTTGCTGGAGGGCCCCGATTACAAGAAGCTGATCCGCTTTCACACCCGTCAAAAGCTTTTGCTTCTGGCCCACAGCCCCCGGCATTATGCCCTTTTGGGAAAGCTGGTGGCCGGCGGGAAAGGCCTGCCCCCCGGCGAGCTTCTGAGCCGCTATGAAGAAGGCTTTCTGGAGGGCCTGAAGAGTTTTGCCACGGTGAAAAAGAATGCCAACGTGCTGCATCATCTCATGGGCTATTTCAAGACTCATCTGACCCGGGACGAAAAAGCCGAACTTCTGGAGGTCATTAAGGGCTACAGCGGTTCCCTGGCGCCCTTAACGGTGCCCCTGACCCTGGTCAACCACTACGTGCGAAAATATGATGTGGCCTACCTGAAAGGGCAGGTTTACCTGCATCCCCATCCGGCGGAACTGATGCTTAGAAATCATGTGTGAGGATTATCCCCGGGCGACCAGGTGTAAACCCGGTCCTGGGCATCGGCCATGGCTGCATGGGTGATGGTGACGGTGATGATTCTGATGCCGCTGCCGTTGATAAAGGTGCCCATGTCCCGGTGTTTCTGGTAGTGCCTTGCCCGCAAAGCCTCCTCTTGCCCCGGTTCTGCCAGGGCGGCCCTGCCGTGGAGGGTGCAGCTGAGGGGCGAACCCCCCCGGTCTTTCAGGCTGTAAAGCAGCAGGGCCACAGCCGGGTTTTTCTCCATGTGCTTGACCTTGGTGGTATCCGCCCGGCTGCTCAGGATGATTACCTCCTCTTCGGGCAGGTAGGTAAAATTCATCAGGGACAGGTGGGGTTTGTCCCGGTAGCTGGTGGCCAGAAAGCAGAACTTTTCCGACACGAGAAGATGCAGCAGTTCCGGGGGGATGCTCATGGTTGTTCCTCCTAACGCATTTTCTTGCAGAAATTATCTTTGCCTTCAGTTTTGCAAACCCGGATAGCCGGTGATCCAGTCGGCAATCCAGCGAAGGCCCGGGCCATTTTCCTGTTCCATGGACCCGGGGCCCGGGGGCTGCCAGCGTCCTGCAAGGCCCAACTCTGCGGCGGCCAGCTGGAAATGGCACATGGCGATGCCCATATCCATGTTTTGCGGTTTGACCTTGCCCAGGATTGAGTTGTAGCGGGGGTTTTCCGCCAGGTAGAGGGAGAAGCCCCTCGCATGTTTGAACAATCTCCAGGGCTGGCGGTTGGTGGCCGAGGGGCCCAGGCGCACCGCTTCCAGGACCTTCCGGTAGGGGCCAGCCTCTTCCGGCGGCAGGGGGGTCGTGCCGTCGGCCTGAAAGAACAGCTCTGCCCAGGGTTTCCGGCGCCGGGCCCTAAGGCCCAGGCCCAAGGCCCGGTACACCAGGCCGGGCTTACTTGCCCCGTAGCCGACGGGGGTAATGGCGGGTAAAAATTCCCCCTTCGCCAGCTGCATCCGGCGAGCGAAATTGCTCCGGCGAAAGGTCCCTGCCAGCCAGCAGGTTGAAAGGCCCAGGACGGTGGCGCCCAGGATCACCTTTTCCAGACAAAACCCCACGTCCTCCTGGGCCCCTTCCCCTTCCTGCACTGCGGCCAGGATATACTGGCGGGCCCCCCGGATGATACCGTAGGTCCCCAGGCCCTTCAAGTCCTCCCGGGACAGGGCA
This sequence comes from Syntrophomonadaceae bacterium, assembly GCA_003561835.1. Taxonomy (GTDB): domain Bacteria; phylum Bacillota; class Dethiobacteria; order PWVN01; family PWVN01; genus PWVN01. Next base: position 334 of record PWVN01000066.1, on the reverse strand, counting down.
GCCAGCTCCAGGAACTTAAGGCGCACCCGGTTCCCGAAGGGGCCGACGGAGGATTCCCGGCACAGGGCTTTGAGGGCCCCGGCGTCTTCCTTTTTCAGGGCCTCCGGCCTGTAGGCGCGGACGGAAGTCCGCTTTTTCATGGCTTCCATGTAGCTCATCATGGATGTCACTCCTCGTGCTGAAAGTTTTGAGTTACGAATCTATTATAGCAAATTATTCCTTCAATAACCTTATTTATACTTTAGCATTCTGGAAAACTTTTGATACACAAACAGGAAAGCAGGTTGTTTTATAGAAGTAAACATGTAATTTTTTAGAGCAATACCAACCGGGG
>PWVN01000277.1 GCA_003561835.1 Syntrophomonadaceae bacterium | reverse complement strand
GGGAAGGGCGAGGACCAGGAGGGGCTGCCGGCCCGGCAGCCTGAAGCAGGCAGGGCCAATCCCCCTTTCCTCCAGGAGGGCAAGGCATCGGGCCACCGTGCTGTGCCAGGAGGCTCCCCTTTCCAGGCAGACCTCCATTTCTGCAAGCAAATTTTGCATAAATCCCACCCCCTCCTGCAGCCGGCCCAGGGCCGCGGCAGCAGGCTGCCCCTCCTCCCGGGGCAGGCTGGCCTGCAGGAGCTCCAGCAGCAAAAGGCGCAGGGCGGGGTACCCTTCCGTGAAGACCAGGGCCCCGCCATCCAGGCTCCTCCCCCCCCGTCGCAGCAGCCGGCGCAGAGGCAGCAGGTCCTTCTGGAACTGCCGGAAGAAAGCCCAGCGGTAGGCGGGAGAAGTTTCCGGGTCGCTGAACAGGCTTTCCATGCCTGCGCAAAAATCCCTTCCCCACTGCAGGGGCTCTCTTCCCAGGAGCTCCCGGGGGTTCGGCAAACGCAAGGTATCCCTCCTCTCGCAGGTTCAAGGAAATGTGTGGGGGCTGGGAAAGCAGAAAAGTCTCAGGCTGCCGCATCGTAGCGGTCAGTCCAATACTCGCCTGGGCCCTGGGGCTTGCCACACTGCGGCGGTCAGCCCGATTCCCACCTGGGCCCTAGGGTGCTGCGACGCCACAGAGCAGCCCATCCATTAATAAGCTTTCCCAGGGCCGCCTTTTCATGCGCCCCCGTCAGGCTTGCTGCAGCCTCCTCTCCATGCTCCTGTTTTTCAGATGACCGTAATCCATCAAACCCCCAACAGCTCCTCGGGAAGAAGTTCCCGGAAGTTTTCGCCCCGGGCAGGGGTTTTCCCGCATCTTGTGGAAATTAAGAGGAACAGGAAAGGCAAGACTATCAAAATGAGGAGGGGAAACGCAGCCCGCCTGAGGCTGCCGGAGAATATGAAGTATAAGCTGCTGGCTTTTGATCTGGATGATACCCTACTGAACGAGGAGCACAAAATTTCGCCCAGGAATGTGGCGGCGTTACGGCGGGCCGCCGCCGAGGGTCTCATCATCACCATTGCCACCGGCAGGATGTTTCGTTCCGCCCTGCCCTATGCCCGCCAGTTGGGGATCGATGTCCCCCTCATCACCTATCACGGGGCCCTCATCAGAAAAGCTGCCGGAGGCCCCGACATCTGGCACCGCCCCGTTCCCCTGGAGGCAGCCATACAGGTGGCGGAATACGCCGTCGAACACGGCTACCATCTGAACCTCTTCATCGACGATGTCTTCTGCATCCCGGAAATCAACGAGTACACCCGGGCCTACCAGACCCTTTCCGACGTGAAATTCAAACTGGTGGGCAACCCGGCAGAGTACCTGCGGCGGGAGAAGACCCCCCCCACCAAGATGAACATCGTTTCCTTTGCAGGCATGGACGGGATCATGGCGGAAATGGCCGCTGAATTCGACGCCCGGGTCATCGTAACCATGGCCCGCCCGGACTTCCTGGAGATCACCCACCTGGAAGCCACCAAGGGCATTGCCCTCCGCCACCTGGCAGAAGCATCAGGTATTCACAGGGATGAGGTGGTAGCCATCGGGGACAGCCTCAACGACATCAGCATGCTGGAGTATGCCGGCACCGGTGTGGCCGTGGCCAATGCCCGGGAGGCGGTGAAGCAGGTGGCCCAGGTCATCACCCTCTCCAACCTGGAGGACGGGGTTGCCCACTTCATAGAAAACTATGTGCTGCCTGCCCGGGAAAATGCCGTACCTGAAACAAAAACACATAAAGACCAGGCCGACAGGCGTCGTTAACCCGCCTGCTGCCCCGGCCTGTCCAAAGGGAGGGTTGCCTTGTGGAAAAAGCTTCTTTGCGAAAGGTTTTCCTCTTCGGGCCCCTGTCGGACCAGGAATTGAACTTGATTGAGGGCCTCATCCTTCACCGGGACTATCCCAAGGGTTCGTACATCATCACGGAAGGAGAACCAGGGGAGGCCCTCTTCATCATCCTTTCCGGCCGCGTAAAGATCTTCAAAAACTCCCCCGACGGCCGGGAGCAGATCCTCAACATTCTCAGGGGGGGTTCCGTCTTCGCCGAAGTGGTCCTCTTCGATTCCGGCGGCTACCCCGCCTCCGCCCAGGCCCTGGAGGATACCGCCCTGGGCATGCTGCGCACCCGGGACATGGAGGTCATGCTGGAAAAACACCCCATTCTGGCCATCAAACTCCTGCGCATCATGAGCGCAAGGCTGCGCCGGGCCCAGGGCCTTATCGGAGACCTGGCCCTCCAGGATGCCTACGGCCGCCTGGCGGCCCTGCTGCTGAGGGCCGCCTGGCAGCAGGGGCGGAAGACGGAGGAGGGCATCGAAATCGATTTGCCCCTGACCCGCCAGGAACTGGCCAGCATGGTGGGGACCACCCGGGAAACGGTGGCCCGGATTTTGAGCCGCTTTCAACGGGAAGGGGTTTTGCGGGTCCAAAAGCACAAGATCACCATTCACTCCCGGGAAAAACTCCGGGAATGGTTGAGTTGAGATGGTCGAGACACGAAAAGGTTCAACGCACAAAAGAAAAGACCCCGCAGCGGCTGCCGCGGGGCTCTTCCTGAAAGCGCAGCCCTGCAGGGGACGCCCGGGCCTGGCCAGCACGGCCTACGGGCCTTGCCCTTGGAGCCCTATTTCTGCAGGTTTTTCATGTCGTCCAGCAGTTCGGCCATGATGCGGATCCGGGACTGCTGCACATCGATGATATCGTCCAGGTCATCCAGGCTGGCGGTGTAATTGCCCTCCTTTTGGTTGTGCCGGTGCTGGTGGGTATGCCGGTGGATGTGGCCCACCGTTTCCCCCAACTCCCTGCGGTTGGCATTCATGAGACTGAGGCCTTCCCGCAGCTGTACCAGGTCCTCCTCATCTATCCTGCCGGGTTCCTCCTGCAACGCCAACGAGTACACTCCCCGGGACAGCCGCGCATACAACTGGGGACGGGGAAGATACTAATAGAAAAGTTGCAGGGAGGTGGCTTCATTGCGTCCCTTTGCCGATTACCACACCCATACCCGCTACAGCCACGGGCGGGGCACCATCGAGGAAAATGTGCTGGCAGCCCGGGAGCGGGGGCTGCAGCAGGTGGCCATAACGGACCACGGCCCCCGGCACCTCTTTATCGGCGTCCGGGGCAAAAAAGCCTTCCTGAGGGCCCGCCGGGAAGTGGACGCCCTGCAGAAGAAATATCCCGATACGGAGATCCTCCTGGGGGTGGAGGCCAACGTCATCAGCCAGGAAGGCGAGATCGATGTCCCCGAGGATGTCATGCCCCTCCTGGACCTGATCCTGGTGGGCTATCACCTGGCGGTGCGCACCCTGGACTTACCCTTTACCTATCATTTGCATATCAGAAACCGCCTGCAGAAATACGGCCTGGCAAAGGACGGCGACCTGCGCCGCAGGAATACCCGGGCCCTCATGGGGGCGGTCCGCAAGTACCCGGTCAAGATCGTCACCCACCCCGGGCTCCACGTGGATATAGACACCCCCACCCTGGCCCGGGTCTGCCATGAACGGGGGACGGCCCTGGAGATTAACTGCAGTTACCTGCAGGAGACCCGGGACTTCCTCCAGGCCGCCCGGGATACGGGGGTCCTCTTTGCCGTCAGCAGTGATGCCCACCACCCCTCCCAGGTGGGGGATTTTGCCGGTGCCCTGGAACTGCTGGAGGAAATGGGCCTTTCCGAGGAGAGGGTGATCAACCTCCGTTAGTATCAGACTCCTCCAGCCACTGATTTTAAAGGCTCCCTCCGGCCATTGCTGCGGAAAAGAAGGAAATCAGGAATAAAGCAAGAATTCTATACGGAAAGGCAGCAGAGGGGGAGAGCCATGCAGGAGATGCGGTTCGTTTTGATCACGGGTCTTTCGGGGGCGGGAAAGACCCAGGCCATCCAGAGCCTGGAGGACCTGGGCTATTTCTGCGTGGACAACCTGCCTCCCAGCCTGATCCCCAAGTTTGCGGAACTCTGCGCCCAGTCGGGGGACCGGCTGAAAGATGTGGCTTTGGTGTGCGACGTCCGGGGAGGGGAATTCTTTTCCGAACTCTTTCAGGCCTTAAACGAACTGGAGGACATGGGCCTGC
>PWVN01000273.1 GCA_003561835.1 Syntrophomonadaceae bacterium | reverse complement strand
CCTCATCCTGGGTCAGGTAGCGGATGTACGTGACCTTCTTTATATCCCTTTCGCAGTACAGGCGTATGTTGCCATCGGTGCGGCAGGGGTTTATGAGGCCTTCCTCTTCGTAAATCCGCAGGGTCCTTGGGTGCACGCCCGTCAGCCGGGCAGCCACGCTGATGATATAAACCCCTTCTTTCCCGTTCTTCATCGACAGCCCTCCTTTACCCGCCTCTCTTACTGTCCGTCATGAGAGTCTCGTCTCTCGGATTACCCCTTCACCCGGGCCGTTACTCTCATCTTAACATTATTATAAAACTTAACAATAATATTGTCAACTTTAATTACCATAATAGTTATAAGAAGTTGTCTCCCAGCCCGGGCTGTAGTACATGTCCCATATCAGGCTGAACAGAGTTCCCCGCTGAATTCTGGAAGCCTTTGGAGGAACCGGGTTGGTGAATCGCGAATACTATAATCTGCAGACCCTTTGCGGCCCAGGCTTATCCACTACCTCCGGGAGGTGTTTCCCATAAATATCGCTTTTTTTCTCACACCGAAGAAGGACCTGGTGTACCTGACCACCACGTGTACCATGCGTCAAGCCCTGGAACGGATGGAATACAACTCCTACACCGCCGTTCCCCTCATCGACGAGAGGGGGCGGTATGCGGGCACCCTCACCGAGGGGGACCTGCTCTGGAAGTTCAAAAACACCCCGAACCTGACCATGAAGGATACGGAAAAGATCCCCCTGAAGGATGTGCCCCGGCGGCTCAACAACCAGCCCGTCCGGATTTATGCCAAGATTCAGGATTTGCTGTCCCTGGCCATGGAGCAGAACTTTGTGCCTGTCGTCGATGACAACGATGTGTTTATCGGCATTGTCAGGAGGCGGGAGATTATGGAGCACTTTTCGAAAAAAATTCTTGAGCAGCCATCCTGAGCAGGAGGGAGGATTCATCCGGTGGAAAACCCGTTCTTTGAAAAGTCCGGGGCTCCCCCTGCATTCCCGGGAGCTGGCCGCTGCCACCGTCAGCCCCCGGGGAGAGAAAATGCTGAAGGCCGCCACCCGTTCCATGGCTGCCACGGCCCTGGAAATCCTGACGGACTCCAAGCTCCTGCGGGCCGTCCGGGAGGATTTTGCCCGGACCCAGGAACTGATCGCAACCCCTAGAGGAATTCCTCCTGGACCCGAGAGAGGGATGCGGGGTTGAAGGGCTGCCCCGCCAGGGGCTTCCCTTGCAGGGCCGGGACCGCTGACTCAAAGGTGGGCCGGGGTACCCGGTAGAATATCCCCAGGGGGATCCGTTCCCCCCACTGCCTGGCTGCCTCCAGGGCGGACTGCCAGTTGGAGGCGTCGTGGTCATCCAGAAGGAATACCCGGTCCCTGTACCATTTGAAGGTATTCACCTTGTTGAAGGAAACACAGGGGTGGAGGATGTCCACCAGGGCATAACCGGGGAAGGTAATGGCTGCTTTCATGGTTTCCTTGAGATGCTCCGCCTCCCCGCTGAAACAGCGGGCCACGAAACCGGCCCCCATGACCAGGGCCAGGGCCAGGGGGTTCAAGGGCGGGGCGAGGACGCCTTCCGTCTGGGTGCCGGTAACCATGCCCATCTGGCTGGTGGGGCTGGCCTGGCCCTTGGTGAGGCCGTATACCTGGTTGTTGTGGACGAAGTGGGCCAGGTTGGGGTTCCGCCGGATGTTGTGGATGAAGTGGTTTCCCCCCTCCCCGTAGGAGTCCCCGTCTCCGGATTCCACGATCAGGGTCAAGTCCGTGTTGGCAGCCCGGATCCCCAGGGCCGCGGGGAGGGCCCGGCCGTGGAGGCCGTTGAACCCGTTGGATTGGATGTAATGGGGCATCTTGGCTGCCTGGCCGATCCCGGAACAGACTACCACCCGGTGGGGCGGCAGGGAAAGCTCCGCCAGAGCCTGGGAGAGGGCCTTGCGGATGGCAAAATTACCGCATCCCGGGCACCAGGCCGGCTCTCCCGTCAGATAATCTTCAGGTCGCAGCATGCTTTTTCACCTCCGCAGCAATTTCTTCGGGAAAGAAGGGGCGCCCGTCGTATTTGAGGATGTTGTGGTCCACCTGAAGGCCCGTTTCCCTGCGGATCAAGGCGGCAAACTGGCCCGTGGCATTGTTCTCGGCACAGAAGGTCTTCCCCGCCCGGGGGAACAGGTCCCCGAGGCGGGTTTTGGGCAGGGGCCAGAGGTCGCTGAAGTGAAGCAGGGTACCCTTCAACCCCTCCCTCCCCAGGAGGTCCACCGCTTCCCGGAGCACGCCGTAGGTGGAGCCCCAGCCCAGGAGGAGGTAATCCCCCTCCCCGGGCCCGTAAACCCCGGGCTCATCCATCTCCGCCGCCAGCAAGGCATCCTTCTTGAGCCTTTTGTCCATCATGGCCCGGCGGGTTTTGGCGTCTTCGATGATGTTCCCCCGCTCATCATGCTCGTCGCTGTCCACCAGGACCACTTCGCCGGGCAGGGTTCCCGGCAGCAGGCGGGGGGAGATGCCGTCTTCCCTGTATCGGTAGCGTTTGTAGGGTTTTTCCACGTCAGCGGCCTCCGCCAGGCAGCGGTTGTGGCCCAGGCGGGAGAAATCAAAGGGCTCAAGGGAGCGGTGGGTGTCGGCAAAGTTCTGGTCCGAGAGGAAAAGAACGGGAGCCTGGTATCGATCTGCCAGTTCGAAAGCCTTGTTCAGGCGGAAAAAAGCGTCTTCGTGAGTGGTGGCGGAGAGGACGGCCCGGGGAAATTCCCCATGGCCCGCCTTCAGAACGAAATCCAGGTCCCCCTGCTCCGTGCGGGTGGGCAGCCCGGTGGCGGGCCCCGGCCGCATGGCCACCGTTACCACCAGGGGGGTTTCCGTCATCCCGGCCAGGGAAAGACCCTCCACCATGAGGGAAAACCCGCCTCCGGAGGTGGCCGTCATGGAGCGCACCCCCCCGTAAGAGGCCCCCAAGGCCATGTTGATGGCGGCGATTTCATCCTCCGCCTGCTCCACCACCAGGCCGTGAGCTGTGCTTTTCCCCGCCAGATAGGTCATGATCCCCGTGGCCGGGGTCATGGGGTAGGCGGCGAAGAAACGGCAGCCGCTGGCCAGGGCAGCCATTCCCAGGACCTGATTCCCGTCAATGTACATGAGCTTGCCGGTCCCGGCCGGGGGCATGGCAAAACAGTTTTCGCAGCGGGAGGCGGCCTCCCGGTACCCCTTCTCCAGGGCGGCGATGTTCCCCCGGATTACTTCCTCCTTCCCCCTGAAGCTCTCCTCGATGATTCCCGGGAGACGGTCAAGGTTCAGGTCCAAAAGGGCCCACAGGGCCCCCACGGCCACGGAATTGGCCATGATGGGGTCTCCCGCTTCCCTGGCCAGTTCCTCGAAGGGGACGGGAAGGCCCCTTCCCTCTTCCTCCGGCAGGCTGAATCTGGCGGGGTCAAAGAGAATCCTCCCGTCCCTGCCGAGGTTCTTTTCGTGAAGCCGGTAGGTTTCCGCGTTCATGGCCACCAGGATGTCTGCCGTATCCACCGGGGACCAGGGCCTTTCGGCAGCGATGCGCAGCCGGGAAAAGTTGTGGCCCCCCCGAACCCGGGACATGTAATCCTTGGTGGCGATGAAAAGGTACCCTTCCCGGGCCAGGGCTTTCCCCAGCATGTGCATGACGGTTTCCATGCCCTGCCCGGCGGCGCCCCCTATCAGTACATTTACTTCCAAAACCTTTCCTCCTTTCAAAATCAGCTCAATCTTTCAGGTATACAAAGTCCTCTCTCACTTCCAGGGGATATGTGGGAAGAGGCCTTAAGAGGCCGAATTTTTTCGCAGCTTTCCCCAGGATTTCCGGCCATTTGGGGATCCACTCCACCACCTCTCCCGTTTTCACATCAAAGCGGGAATGGTGGCAGGGGCAGGTGAGGATGCCTCCCTTCAGGGTGCCTGTGACCAGGCTGCAGCCTAAATGGGTGCAGCGCCTCCCCAGGGCAAAATATCCCTCCTCCGTCCGCAGGAGGAGGACCTTTTTCTCTCCCCAGTCCGCCTCCTTCATCTCGCCTGGCCGCAAATCTTTTGCAGCAGCAATCCTTTCTTCCATAAGCTCCCCTCCTTCAGGCTCATAAGGCTGTTTACCT
>PWVN01000003.1 GCA_003561835.1 Syntrophomonadaceae bacterium | reverse complement strand
TGACAAGACGGTCTATGACGGTTGGGAGTTCAGGAGCGGCCTGGGCATCATCAACAAGCTCTCCTTTATTTCCCCGGAAGCCGACGAAACTCCGGAACCCGTAGACCCCGACCCCGACCCCGACGATGACGATGATGATGAGGAGGAGGAGGAGGAAGCAGGTTCCAACATAATCATCTGGCTGCTCCTGGGAATCGCAGCAGTTGGAGGGTTCTTCTTCCTGAAGCGTAAAAGAGGCTAACAAAAAGGGTGATTCTTGATGTCCAGATTTCTGGCACAGAAAATAGCACAGTATATGCTGGTTATCTTTATAACCATAACCATCAACTTCTTTCTTCCCCGGCTTATGCCGGGGAATCCCCTTATTTTTCTGGCTGGAGAAGATGTGGCCTTCCTCACCGAGGCAGAAAAAGCGTCTATTTTGGAAAACTACGGCCTCGATAAGCCCCTGGGTGAGCAGTATACCATCTATCTGAAGAATATTGTCACCGGAGACTTCGGCTATTCCTACCAAAAGAAAATGCCCATCGCCGATATTATCAAGGACAGGCTTCCCTGGACGCTGCTCTTAACGGGGTCCGCCCTGCTCCTTTCCTCCCTGCTGGGAGTCATATTCGGCGCCGCAGCGGCCTGGCGCCGGGGAACCAAGACCGACGCCGCCCTCTTGATCAAGTTCATGTTTTTCAATTCCATGCCCTCCTTCTGGGTGGGTATGATTCTTGTTGCCCTTTTTGGCGCCACCCTGCGGTGGTTCCCCATATTCGGAGCCCAAAAAGCCTGGATGCCCCTAAGCGGCTGGCCCTACTATGCCGATATCCTGCACCACCTGGTCCTGCCCCTGACCACACTGGTTCTCATCAGCATTCCTTCCACTTTTATGATCATGCGCTATTCCATGCTGAACGTGCTGGGTGAAGACTATATTCTCATGGCCAAAGCCAAGGGCCTGCGGGAAAATGCCATTAAATACCGCTATGCCGTCCGAAACGCCCTGCTGCCGGTGGTTACCATCTTCATGCTCCAGTTGGGTTATATGTTCAGCGGCGCCACCGTTATTGAAACGGTCTTCGCCTACCCTGGCCTGGGGAGGCTGATGTTTGAGGCCGTGGTGGGTCGGGACTACCCTGTACTGCAGGCATCCTTTCTGATTATCACTGTCACCGTAGTCCTGGGAAATCTGTTGGCCGACCTGTTATACCCGCTGGTGGACCCCAAGGTGAGGAGGTAGCATGATGACCAGATGGTCGGAGTTTTGGAAAATCTTTAAAGAAAAAAAATTAGGTATTATCGGTATCATCATTCTCTCCTGCTTCGTGATCCTTGCTGTTTTTGCCCCGCTTCTGGCTCCCTATGATCCCAGCGTGCGGGTTGCGGCACCTTTTTTGGCCCCCAGCGCCCGGCACCTCCTGGGGACCAATGATATTGGCAACGATATATTGAGCGAACTCATCTTCGGCACCCGCATCTCTTTACTGATCGGAGTCATTGCCGCCTTTCTCAGCATCAGCATCGGACTCCTGATTGGCCTCATCGCCGGTTATTACGGGGGCATCATCGATTCCGTCCTCATGCGCATCGTGGACCTGATCCTGGTTATTCCCTTTCTCCCCTTGATGATCGTCCTGGCCGCCTACCTGGGGCCCAGCTTCTGGAATATCATCATCGTCATCAGTATTCTCAGCTGGGTGAGGCCCGCCCGGGTCATACGCTCCCAGGTGCTGACCTTAAAAACCAAAGCTTTTGTGGAAAGTGCCCGTTCCCTGGGGGCCACCACCCGGCGCATTTTATTCACCCACATCATGCCCGGGGTAATCCCCCTGGCCCTGGCCCAGTTTGTCCTGGCCTCCAGCTACGCCATATTGGTGGAAGCCTCCTTAAGTTTCCTCGGCCTTGGCGACCCCTTCCAAAAGAGCTGGGGAACCATCCTTTACTATGCCCAGGCCCGGGGCGCTTTTCTCACCTCATCCTGGATATGGTGGATTCTCCCTCCCGGGTTTCTCACCACCCTATTGGTCCTGGGCTTTACCTTTACGGGGTACTCCCTGGAGGAGATTCTTAACCCCAGGCTGAGGAGGCGATAGCATGTCCCTGCTCCAGGTTAAAGGGCTGACAACCAGCTTTCATACAAAGGAAGGCACCGTCAAAGCGGTGGAAAAGGTGAGCTTTTCCCTGGAAAAAGGGGAAATGCTGGGCCTGATCGGCGAGTCGGGATGTGGTAAGTCTACCCTGGGCCTTTCCCTTCTGCGCCTGATTGAAGAGCCGGGAGAAATTGCCGCCGGAGAAGTCACCATTAACGGCGTGGACGTCATAAAACTGAACCCGGAAGCCATGCGCAAAGTCCGCTGGAATACCATCTCCTTAATTCCCCAAAGCGCCATGAGCGCCTTAAACCCCACGGCCCCCATCGGCAAACAGATCCTAGAGGCTATTGAGCTGCACAAACCCAGGATAAAAAGGGATGATGCGGTAAAGAAGGTTAAGGAACTGCTGGAATGGGTGGGGATCGATGGGGGCCGCTGGCTCCATTACCCCCACGAATTCAGCGGCGGCATGAAACAGCGGGTGGCCATCGCCATGGCCCTGGCCTGTGACCCGGAGATCGTTATCTCCGACGAATCCACCACGGGACTGGATGTGCTTACCCAGGCCCAGGTTATCCATCTGATAAAAAGGCTGCAGAAGGAACTGGGACTGAGCATCATCGTTATCTCCCACGACCTGGCCATGGTAACGGCCATCTGCGACCGCATCGCCGTCATGTATGCCGGCCACCTGGTGGAGATCGGCCCCACCCGCAAGATCCTGGATAATCCCCTGCACCCCTACACCCAGGGGCTGCTGGCATCCAACATCTGCCTGGACAGCAGCGGCACCTGCTCCTCCATCCCGGGAAGCGTGCCCCGCCTCATCGACGCTCCCCCGGGTTGCCATTTCCACCCCCGCTGCGAAAGGGGCAAGGACATCTGCAAAGCATCCCTACCCCCCCTTAAGTCCCTGGCAGCGGCGGACCACCAGGTTGCCTGCTTCGCCTATAAGGAGGGTTTCTAAATGGCCAAAACCCTGATAGAAGCAAAGAATCTGGAAAAAACCTTCGTGGGCAATTTCAATCTCTTTAAAAGACAACGCAGCATCATCTATGCCGTGAATAATGTCAGTTTTTCCATCCGGGAAGGAGAAATCCTGGGACTGATCGGCGAATCGGGGTGCGGCAAAACCACCACCGCCCGCCTGATGGTCAGGCTCCTCAAAGAAACTTCGGGCTCCATTTATTTTGCCGGGGAAAACCTCTGCAAAATGTCGGAGAACAAATTGCGCGCCCGTCGCCGGGATTTCCAGATGGTGTTCCAGGATCCCTACGAGTCCATCAACCCCAATAAAAGAATTGTGGATATCATCGGAGAACCCCTCCTCATCCACAACCTGGCCAAAAGCAAAAATGATCTGCAAGAGCAGGTGATCACGGCCCTGGAGAATGTGGACCTGACCCCCGCCGGCGATTTCCTCCACCGTTACCCCCACCAGCTGAGCGGCGGGCAGCGGCAAAGAGCGGCCATCGCCCGGAGCATCATTTTAGAGCCCCGTTTTATTGCCGCCGATGAACCCACATCCATGCTGGATGTTTCCGTGCGGGCGGGGATCTTAAACCTGCTCCTGGAGATGAAGGAGCGCCTGCATCTGACCATGCTTTATATTACCCATGACCTGTCCACCGCCCGCTACATGTGTGACCGCATCGGGGTTATGTACAAGGGGCGCCTGGTGGAAATCGGCCCCACCAGTCAGATCATCACCAACCCCGTCCACCCCTACACCAAGGCCCTGGTCTCCGTGGTCAAGGACCTGGCCCGCTTCATGCAGGAACGGGAGAACATCATCAAGGATGGCCAGGTGAACTCCAATACCCTGGAGGAAGGCTGCATATTCCAGGAACGCTGCGTGCACTGCTGCCCTCGCTGCCAGGAGGAAGATCCGGCCCTGTGCCAGGTGGGGCATGAACACTTTGTGGCCTGCTGCACTTAAGTATAATAAAGCTTTCTTATGTAGCATATCTATAATTAAGGCAGATTTATTAAACCTTTTGGAATCAGCAATTGCTCGTCCAATGAACCGGT